>JBFHEJ010000101.1:0-7822 GCA_041584255.1 Lysobacterales bacterium | reverse complement strand
TCGATAACGACCGCAACGCCTGGTTCGACGAACTGCTGGAGCTCATCCGCTCCTTCCATCGTCGGGGCGTGAGTCACGGCGACCTCAAATCCAAGAGCAACATCATCGTGACCGACGAGGGACGACCGTGCATCGTCGATTTCGGCACGGCCGTAATCGCCCAAGAGGGGTTCCATCCTCTCAATCGGCAGCTGTTCGAGTTCGGCAGGCGCCTGGACCTCAACGCCTGGGTCAAGCACAAGTACCACGGCCGTTACGAGGACGCGAGCCGGGAAGATCGTGAGATCCTCCGGTATGGCTTGCTGGAGCGCGCGGTGCGCCGTGCCCGCGGGGGGCGGGGCGTGCGCTAGAATGTAGGCAGGACAGCAATTGTCGGCCTGACAGGGGAAAGACATGGATGCGATTCTTGGTAATGGGCCCTTCAGGACCCGCCTCACCCTTATTCTTTTGGTGCTCGCCGGCGGCACGCCCGCCCTCGCCGTTGCCGCGGACCTGGGTACTTTGCGCGGAGCAGACCCGGTGGTGGTCAGACTTCCCGAAGCGCCCCGGGATGCCGGCCACCGGCACACGGCCGATGAAATTCGCGACCTGGCGATCAAGGCGCGCGGCTATCGGGAATCGACGCCAGAGGGTGTTGCTCCCCATGTGCTTTTCGAACACCCGATGCGCAAGGGCATCACCAACCCGCGCCCCGGTTTCTACGCCATTTCAAACTACGTCGACCAGGATGAGGCCGCGCCAGACATGTTGCTCGACTATGAGTGCGGTGACCGCACCTACGATCTCGATGACGGTTTCAACCATAACGGAATCGACTATTTCAATTTTCCGTTCAGCTGGCTGGGTATGGAGCAGGACGCGTCTATCGTCGTGGCGGCGGCTGACGGCGTCATCATCGACAAGCAGGACGGCGAGCCGGACAGGAATTGTTCATTCAACGACGACGCTGAGTCAAACTACGTGATCCTGGAACATGACGATGGCTCGGCCTCGGTATACCTGCACTTCAAGCAGGGCAGCACCACCGCTCGCGCCATTGGCGACATGGTGGAGAAAGGCGATTACCTCGGCGTGGTTGGGAGTTCGGGCTTTTCAAACGGCCCGCATTTGCATTTTGGCGTGTACGATTCCGGCGGCGGGTTGATTGAACCGCATGCCGGTGCCTGCAACTCACTGAATTCCGATTCCTGGTGGGAATCCCAGGAGAATTACTTTGTTCCAAGCCTGAGCTTTGTCGCCACCCATTCGGCGGTGCCCGATTTCCCACCCTGCCCGGGCGTGGAGCAACCGAATTTCAAGGATAACTTTGGGCCTGGCGAAACGGCTTTCTTTTCCGCATTTTTTCGCGATCTGCTCAGCGAGGTAACCGTCAATCTCTCCTTGCACGATTCCAGTGGAGTGCAGCTGTTGCAGTGGACCTATGACTACGAAGATTCGGAGCACGCCAGCGCCGTCATGGTGGTGTGGGGCGTCGATCTTGCCAGCGGCGCAGCGAGTGGCGACTATACCTTCCGGGTTTCCTACGCCGGCGAGACCCGCGAGCACACCTTTTACATCAATTCCGGTCCCAATCCGCCGCCGGTTGCGACCGCGGCCAACAATGCGCAGAACGGCCTGTTCTTCGATCCCGGCCTTGATGGCGAGGGCTACAACTTCGTGACCGCCGGCGCGGGCACCATCGTCTACTTTTACGGCAGCGACCAGAACGGCAATCGCCTGTGGCTGATTTCCGATCTGATCCGAGGCGATTTCGGGCCCGGGTCGGCCATCGAAGTCACCATGTTCGAATCCACCGGCGGGACGTTCGGCTCTCCGGTGCCCAGCGCGCGCGGGCTGTCCGTCTGGGGCACCCTGAGCATCGTGTTCTCGGACTGCAATAACGCCGTCGCCACGCTTTCAGGCGTCGACGGCGTCAAGGTCTCTCAACTCGTCAAACTCGCCGGCGTTGCCGGCACAGCCTGCACCGCGGGCGGGGCGACCGCGGATTCGTCCTGGTCCGGCTTGTGGTACGACCTTGGCGACGAGGGCGAGGGCTACAACCTGGTCGTGGCGCCGAATGGGGCCATCCTGTATTTCTACGGCTTCAAGACCGGCGGTGGGCGGCTGTGGCTGATCAGCGACCTGATCCAGTCCGAACTGCAGGTCAATCAGGGTGTGCAGATCGCGATGTTTGAGGCTGTCCAGGGAACATTCGACAATCCTGCGCCGAGCAGCCAGCTTGCGCAGTGGGGCACTGCGACCATCACCCTGGTCGATTGCAACCGCATCACCATCGGGCTGGTGGGCAACGACGGCAGCAAGGCGAGTTCAACAGTGCGCCTGGCCGGCGTGATCGGGCTCGACTGCGGCAGTTGACGCCGGCGCGCGTTGTGCCTGGTGGTGGCTGGCCAGGGCGGCGAGTCCCTGGTCGATGCTGATCGGGGCGACATAACCAAAGTCGCGCCTCGCCGCCGAGCCGTCGAACCAGTGGTTGGCGCAAAGCTGCGCGGCGGTGAACCGGGTCAGGGGTGGCTCGGATTCGACCCGGAAGAGCTTCCACAGTTGCTCCATGACCGCTCCGGCCAGCCTGGCCACGGTGGGTGGAATGGTGCGGACCCGCGCATCGAAGCCGGCTGCCTCGAGTAATCGCGGGATGAATTCACCCTGCACCTGGGGATCGTTGTTGGTGACGAAGTAAGTTTTTCCTGCACAACGCCCGGTACCGCTCAGCTCCTGCAAAGCCTGGGCGTGTGCTCTTGCGACGTTCTCGACGTAGACCAGATCTGACTTTTTTTCCGGCGCCGGCAGAAATAACCGGTCACGCTCTGCGCGTTCTATCAACCGCGGCAGCAGGTGGGGATCGCCCGGCCCCCACATCAGGTGCGGTCTCAAAACGACGGTGCGCAGTCCGACCGAATTGGCTTCCCGGACCACTTCTTCCGCCTCGATCTTGGACGCCTGGTAGGCCGTGAGTGGTTCCGTGACCACCGGCAGCGATTCATCGCCGCCCTCGATATCCTCACCGCTGAGGACGACGCTGGGTGAGCTGGTGTATACAAAAGCGCCGATTCCGCTCTCGCGACAGGCTTCGATGACATTTCCGGTGCCGCCGACATTGATCCATTGGTAGTCTTCGGGATTCCCCCAAATGCCCGCGCGCGCCGCACAGTGAATGACGGCGTCGTTACCGTCCACGGCCTTTCTGACCGCCGATTCATCTCGGACATCACCCTGGATGCTTGCCACCCCGGCTTTGGCTAGATGAGAGGCGTGCCTGCGTTGAAAAGCACTGACGGTGTGTCCGGCAGCGGCAAGTTGCCGGCAGATGCTGCTGCCAAGGAAACCGCCGCCGCCTGTCACGAGAATTCTCACTTCGGGGAATCGGCCTTACGCGCGGCCCACCTGGCCAGCGCGTCGCGACGGAATTCAGACGGGTTGCGCGGGTCGAGTGGGAACCCTGGATGAAACATTACCGTCCTGACGCTGCGCGTCAGGCTGAACGACTGAGCCAGTTGCAGCAGGTCGAAATGGACACGCTCGACGTCGGCCGGCCGCAGCTTGTGCCGCAATTCGACACACAGCACCGGCAGCTGGTTGCCCGGCTCTCCGACCCCCACGAGGGCGGTTCGCAGGGCGTCCGGGTGCTGATTGAAAATCGCCTCAGCCTGGTCGGGGTAGAGGGTTTCTTCGCCGGTGTTTATGGATTGGCAGACGCGGCCGCAGAACCACAGGCGCCCCAGGCCGTCGAGCGATCCGATGTCACCCATGCGGTGCCACTGGCGACCCTCGTTGTCTGGCACCATGGCAAGCAATCCGGCCTCTTCGTCGCGCCAGTAGCTGTCAGTGCATGCGGGGCTCCAGACAAGAATCTCACCCGGCATGCCGGGTGGCAGTTCGGTCACTTGGTCAAGATTGCCAAACGGATGTTCGCTGGGAGCAACAATCTTTATCTCATTGGGGCTGACGGGCCGTCCCACACAAACACCTTCACCACACTCCATCATTTCGACCAGGGTTCTGTCGACCTCATGATTGGTGACCACGCTAACCGGGAAGCATTCGGCGCTGCCGTACGCCACCAGGATCCGGGCTTCGTCGTGCAGCGCGTTTTCCAGGCGAGCGATGATTTCCAACCTGGGTGAGGAGCCGAAAGTAATGATTCGGCGCACGATCGGCAATTTCACCTCGTTGGTTTCAGCGTAAAGGGACAGAGCCTCGAGCATCGACGGGCTGAGGATTATGTTGTTCACGCGGAACTGTTCGACCGCTTGCAACATGCGCTTGAGGGCGCCTTCACCGGGTTTGCCGGGATTGACTTTGGCGATCACGGTCGTCAGGCCGAGCGCCGTGTCCAGCAGGTTGGACAAGGGGCTGGCCGACAGGCTGATCTCATCCTTCATGATGCCGAAGCCATCCCTGAAGGCATCGACCTGGGCCGACAGGTGTTTTTGACGGTACACCGCGCCCCTGGGTTTGCCGCTGCGCCCCGAGGTATAGAGAATGGCCGCCACGTCGTCTGGCCTGGAGTTGTGGAACACCTCTTTGCGTTCGGCCTGGCCGAGGCTGCGGACATCCTTGAGGCTGGTTGCGACCCTGGGGATCCCCCGGCCAGTGCTCACACAGCGTTCCACGGTACTGCGTCCCCAGCCGCGCAGTTTTCTCGACAGGTTTGCCCGGGGCGAACCGACGAAAGCCTGGGGTGCTGCGTCTTCGATACAGTGGCGAATCAGGCGTCCCGGCATGCCGGGATCGATCAGTACCGGAATGGCGCCAAGCTTGAGCAGGGCGTAGAACACCGCGATGAATTCGAATCCAGGTTCGGCCATCAGGATCACGCGATCATCGGTCTGAAAGCGGCTTTCCACCAGGCCCCGCGCGTAGGCGTCGGTCAGCTCGTTGAGCTCAATAAAGCTGCAGCTGTAATAGCGTTGACGGCCGTAGTACCGGAAATCGGCGTAGTGGACTGCGGGCGCACCCGGTTGGCGCTCGGCTTGCCAGCGAAGAGCACCCGCGAGATTACAGAAGTTCGCAGAATGCCAGGGCTTGGTCACGGGCCTGTCCATGGTTCGATTCATCCCTGAGTTCGATACCTGAGTGCGTTTGGGCTGGTCTGCCAGCAGGCAGATCTGATGTTGCTTCCGGAAAATAATAACTCTTTCAGGGACTTTATAAAACCAAGAAAGAAATTACCTCGCTGATTTGCCGGTTCTTTGAAACGTCACCAGAGCAGTTCCGCCATGGCGCAGTTGAGGCCCGAACCAATGCCCATCAGGGCGATCCGGTCGCCGCTCCTGATTCTGCCGTCGCCGACGGCAATCGCCAGCGTCATCGGCACCGAGGCCGGGCCGACGTTGCCAAACTCCGGGTAGATTGCATGGACTTTCGAGGGATCCAGGCCCAGCATTTGCACCAGGGCTTCAGTGTGCTTCCGGCTGACCTGATGAATAATGTAGTGGTTCACACTGATTGAATCCCAGCCCATGGCGTCGACGGCGCAGGCATAGGTAATCTCCGCCAGCTTGAGCCCTTCCTCGAGCAACACCCCTGTGTCCGTCTCCATCCACTCCATTTGGCCGCGGCACAGCTGGTTGAACTGCGTGGCTGAGCGGGTGACGCTGCCCGTGTATGGGTGGCCACCGCGGTATTGCCTGGCGTCCGCGATGACCATTGCAGCGGCGCCGGAGCCCAGGGTCAGGGATGCAAACTCGGCGCGAAACCGGGTTTCGTCGGTGCGCTCGTCCAGCAGCCGCTCGATCGTGGCCTCTGTAATGGGGCCGCTGGTTTCACCGTCGACAATCAGGGCGCAGGCCACGTCACCGCGCTCGATCATGCGGGCCGCGATGTCCATGCCATTCATGAACGCCAGGCAGGCGTTGCCGACGTCAAAATTGAGACAATCTTCGGAAAGTCCAAGATTGCCGTGCACGATGCAGGCTGTGGAGGGCTCGAGATAATCGCGGCAAACCGATGTGTTGATGATCAGCCCAATGCGGTCACGCGCAATCTCGGCCTTATCCAGGGCCGCTTCGGCGGCCTGGGTGGCGGCATCGGAAGGCAGCGTGCCGTTAGCCCAGATGCGGCGCGCTGCGATTCCGGTGCTTTCTTCCAGCAGACCTTCGCGGACGCCAAGACGGTTCAGCGTGCGACTAAGGCGCCGGGAGATTTCGCTTGACGACAGGCGTATGGGGGGCTCGACCGCCGCAAGCGAAAGAACCGAAACATTCTGGAAGTGCATGGATGGGGCCGAATCAGGTGAGCCGTTAACTTAAGGGCAGGCCGGGCAGCAATCAAGCCTGCCGGCATTGGAAGCCCGTCGCAAGCCTTCGGGCAAGCCGTTGAATTCTCTATACTGCCGGATCAGGAAGCGCTACTTGGGAGAACACAGGGTGGTCACCGGACAGAGGGCGTGGGCGAGTCCAGGCGAATTTGTTTCCCAGCGGTTGCCACTGGGACCTATGCGTCTGCCCGAATCGCCCCTGATCCACCTGTGGCATCTCGATCTCGAACGTCTGTGGCAGGCGCTTTCTTCCGCGCTCGTTAAGGAGAAGGAGCCACAAGCGGGGGCTGCCGCCATGACAATGGCGCAACTCCGGGTCGCCCGGCGTTTTTATCTGCGAATGCTGCTCGGCGCCTATCTGGGCGTGGCGGGCAAAGACGTGGCGCTGGTGCGCGGTTCGCGGGGCAAGCCGGTTCTCAACCGGTCCATCCATGGCGAGGCACTCCATTTCAGCCTGGCCAAGAGCGGGCATCGGGCACTTATCGGCATTTCCGGCTCGGGCGAAGTCGGCGTGGACCTCGAACTGGAGGGGCGCAAGCCGCGTAATGCGCAAGCCTTGTCGGCACGGTTCTTTACCCACTGCGAAGCGAAGGAGATTTGCGGGCTCGATGGGCCAGCCATGGATGCAGCTTTCATGAGGACCTGGGCCTGCAAGGAAGCCGTCGCCAAGGCGTCCGGTCATGGCATCGCCAATCGGTTTTGCCGCTTCTCGGTGCTGGCGGCGGAGTCCGGGCCACCGAGGGTGATTGAGGATCAGGACCTCTCGGCAGCAGGCTGGCGGGTTGCCCTGGTGATCCCGGAGGAGGGCTACATTGCCGCTGTGGCGGTCCGGCAGCCCTCACTCCTGATCGAAGCCTTCAGTTTGTAGCGCTCTCCTCACGCACGGCGAATGATCCACAGCGCGACCCAGGCGCCTATGAGTGCGCCCGCGAGCACGGAAAATTCGACCGCAACCTCAGTGCCCAGCACGGCCAGGACCGGCAAAGCCAGGCCGGTGAATATCCGCGGCATGATCCGGCGAATGCCGGTATCCAGGGCCAGCGCGAAAAACACGAAACCGGCTCCCCAGATCACGGCTGAGAGGTATTGGTCCAGGGCAGGATTCATGGCGGCCAGGATGGCGCCGAACACCAGTCCAGCCGCTGTCGCTAGGCCGACCAGCCAGCGTGCGGCGTGGCGGACGAGTGCAGCGGAATCGAAACCTACCCATGAGGACAAGGGGTCAATTCTCGTCTC
Organism: Lysobacterales bacterium; assembly: GCA_041584255.1. GTDB lineage: Bacteria > Pseudomonadota > Gammaproteobacteria > Xanthomonadales > SZUA-36 > JAUIBE01. The sequence continues at coordinate 330 of JBFHEJ010000101.1, read as the reverse complement.
GGTGGGCTGAAGGGTGAGCGATGGGGTTTTCATGGTCAGTTCCTCGGTAGTCAGAAGTTACCTATTAGTAAGTAAGTTAAAAAGCCAAATTTTTTTAGGTCTCGATGCCGAGTTCCCGGCGAATCTGCTTGAACAGGTCCTGCAGATAACGTTCGCCGAACACGCGGTACAACTGCCTGCCGCCCTGGATGGTGGCGAGAATGCTGATCGCCTTGGCCGCGGGCTTTCCCGTAAAGTTGAATTCACCCTGCTCCCGGCCCAATTCCAGGACGCGCGTCAGCCATTGCCGCGAATCCTCCATGAACCGCGCGTTCGCCTGCTGGACGTCGT
>JBFHEJ010000100.1:0-7824 GCA_041584255.1 Lysobacterales bacterium | reverse complement strand
GCTACCGTGGATCGTCAAGGCAGTGGCAGAAAGCGTTGGGAAGAGCGTCGAACAGGTGGCGGCCGAAACGACGACGACCGCGCGCGCCTTTTTCCGGCTGCCTGAATCTCATCTGCTGTAGGAGCAGCTTCAGCCGCGACCGTCGCGGCCAGAGCCGGTTCTACAAGGAAACTTGCGCGGCAAGCAACGCAACGCGCTTGTGCTGCATCCTCAGGCTGCGTTCCAACTCGCGGTAACGCGCCGTGATGGCATGGTTTTCGATCTTCTCCGCCAACTTCTGGCGACCCTGCTGCATGCGTTCCATCTGCAACTGTTGCCACTGGCGCACCGTGTCCATGAACTCGGCATACTCGCGTTCCAGCTGTTCGCGCCATTTCGATGGCGCCTGTGCGGATTCGAGCTTCTGGCGAGCTACCTTGAACTCCATGTTCAGCCGGGCGCGAAGCACCTTGAACTGCGGCGCTCGAACGAGATCTTTCGCCAACCCGAGACCGGCGCACAGCGAGATGAACCACTTGTTCATATCGATATGCCACCAGCGGTGGCCATTGCGATAGTCGTTCTGAAACATGTGGTGATAATTGTGATAGCCCTCACCGTAAGTGATCAGGGCCAGAAACCAGTTGTCGCGGGCCGAATTCTCATCGGTATAGGGTTGCTTGCCCCACATGTGTGCCAAAGAATTGATGAAAAACGTGACGTGGTGGCTGACCACGAGGCGCAGCACGCCCGCCAGCAGGAACACACCCCAGACATCGCCGACCATCCACCCGAGCAACAGCGGTAGTCCGATATTGGTGGTGAGGATCAAGGGCAGGTACCAACGATGCTGCCACATGACCACGGGGTCGCGCTGGAGGTCGGGCACCACCGAGTAATCAACCTCACCACTGGGATAATCACGGATCATCCATCCCACATGGGCGAACCAGAAACCGCGGCGAATTGAGTATGGATCCTTGTCTTCCTGATCGACGTCCCGGTGGTGGACGCGGTGACGCGCTGACCAAAGCAGAATGCTGTTCTGGATGGCCATGCCGCCGAATATCGCCAGGAACACCTTGAGCGCAGGGCTCGCTTTATAGGTGCGATGCGACCACAGTCGGTGGTAACCGCTGCCGATGCCGATACCGTTGAGCACCAGGAACAGGGCAAAGAAGCCCCACGCCCATGCACTGTACCCATGAACCATGCCATACCAGGGCACGATCGTGAGGGCAACGACGAAGGTAAGGCTGATCACCAGGGCGGCGGGCCAATTGATCTTCAAGGCAGGTTCCAGGGGTGCAGGTGCGGCACCCGGCTTGTTGTCGTTCATTTTCTTCCTCACTGCGGGCCATCCTGCCCGCGACAATATATTACCCGATCCTGGCCCAGGGCACCGGGTCAGGACCTCAATCCGGTTCCCCGGTGCAGCAACCACATGCACCACGCGAACAGCAACACGCCTGCCGTCACAATCACCGAGACCGTCTGCGCAAGGCTGACGTCAGAGACGCCCAGCATCCCGAGGCGGAAGCCGTTGACCATGTACAGGATGGGGTTGAACGCCGAGACCTGCCGCCAGAACTCCGGCAAAAGATCGATGGTGTAGAAGACGCCGCCGAGATAAGTCAGCGGCGCCAGCACGAAGGTCGGGATGATGGCGATGTCATCGAATTTCTGGGCGAAAATGGCATTGACCATCCCCGCCAGCGAAAACACCACGGCAGTCAGCACCAGGACCAGCAGCATGATCATCGGATGCTCGATCTGGATGCGCGTGAAGAACAGCGACACCAGCAAGACCACCGCGCCGACCATGGTTCCGCGCGCTACCGCTCCGGTGACATATCCGGCGAGAATGACCCAGTTGGGCAGTGGTGAAATCAGCAATTCTTCGATGTGCTTGCCGAATTTGGCGCCGAAGAAGGACGACACCATGTTGCCGTAGGAGTTGGTGATTACCGACATGATGACCAGCCCCGGCACGATGTACTGGATATAGCTGAATCCGTCCATCACGCCGATGCGGCGCCCTATCAGCTCACCAAAAATGATGAAGTACAGCGACATCGTGATCACCGGTGGCACGATGGTCTGACCCCAGATCCGCAGGATGCGCGTCAGCTCCTTGCGCACGATAGTGCGATAACCCACCCACTTGTAATTGGGATTCATGACAGCGCGCCCTGCGCCGTCCCCGGTTCGCCTTCAGAATGGCCGGGCGGGCGCTCGACCAGCCGCATGAACAACTCCTCGAGCCGATTGGCCTTGTTGCGCATACTGAGGACGTGAATACCCAGCCGGTCCAGTTCGGCGAACAGCGTGTTGAGCGATTTCTGTTTGGACAGCGAAGCCACAATTGTGCGCTCATCCATCATCTCGATATCCATGCCGTCGACACTTGGAGAAGCATCGATGGATTCGCGAAGATCAAGGACGAATGTCTCGACATCGAGCTGTGCCAGTAGCGACTTCATGTCGGTGTTCTCGACGATCCGGCCGTGATCGATGATGGCGATATTGCGGCAAAGGCTCTCCGCCTCTTCGAGGTAATGCGTGGTGAGAATCACCGTGGTGCCGCTTTCATTGATCCCGGTGATGAATTCCCACATCGAACGACGAATCTCGATATCGACACCGGCCGTCGGCTCGTCCAGGATCAGCAATCTCGGCTCGTTCACCATGGCGCGGGCAATCATCAGGCGGCGCTTCATCCCGCCTGAAAGGCTGCGCGACGGCTGAAAAGCTTTGTCCCAGAGCTGCAGTTGCTTGAGATAACGTTCAGCGCGCTCCCCGGCCACGTTCTTGGGGATGCCGTAGTACCCTGCCTGGTTGACGACAATTTCAAACGGCTTTTCGAACTGGTTGAAGTTGAGTTCCTGTGGCACCAGGCCGATGTACGACATCGCCCGGGAGCGTTCACCGTGGACGCTCGCCCCGAATACCCGCGCATCGCCGCTGGTGGCATTGACCAGCGAAGAGACGATTCCGATCAGCGTGGATTTGCCGGCACCGTTTGGGCCGAGGAGGGCGAAGAAATCACCTTCCCGGACACGGAGGTCCACGCCTTTCAGCGCCTCGACGCCGTTCGGATAGGTTTTTTTCAGGGACTGGACTTCCAGAGCGTACATAACCGCCAAACCTTGGGTTAAATGTGGCGTATTCAACAGCCGCCAGCCATTGTGCCCCGCTCCCTGGCCGCCATGCGCCGTGACTTGAGGGCTATGGACAATACCGGCGATTGTCCCTATGGTTCGGGTTCGCTGAATTCGCTCACGCGCGTTCCGTGGTCAGAGGATGATACTGAGAAACCGCTTTCAATTGAGCCTGTGGCCGGGCTTGCCGGCTTCGATCGTGCTTCTTCTGGCAACTGCTGCCGTCCTGGCGCAGGAGCCGGAAAGTGCCGCGCTGCCGCTCGAACCCTGTGAGTTGAGGGTTCCCGGCACCGCGATCGCAGCGCCTGCCGAGTGCGGGCGCCTGGAAGTGCCGGAAAACCCGAATGATCCGGACGGACGACGGATCAGCCTGAATGTCGCACGTGTTCCCGCCATGGGACGTACCGCCAAACCCGACCCCTTGATCTTTTTCGCCGGCGGACCTGGCCAGGCGGCCACCGAGGCGTGGCTGCTGGTTGCCGGCGCCCTGCGTAAAGTCAACGAGGAACGCGACATCATCCTCGTGGACCAGCGCGGTACCGGTGGTTCCAATCCACTGAAGTGCCCCGAGGTCGAGATTCATGACCTGCTCAGCAATGACTGGGACCGCCTCGAGGACCTCGCGCGCAACTGCCTCGAAGGCATCGAGGGCGACCCACGCTTCTACACCACGACTATCGCCATGCAGGATTACGACCGCGTAAGGCAGGCGCTAGGATACGAGCAGGTCAACCTGTTCGGGGGCTCTTACGGCACGCGCGCCGCGCAAGTTTACCTGCGGCTGTTTCCAGAGCGGGTACGCGCCGTGGTTCTGGACAGCGTCATGCCGCAGGACGAAGCCATGGGCGTGGATCACGCGCAGAATCTCGATCGCTCCGTATCCAGGGTGCTCGAAAATTGCAGCGCCGATCCGGACTGCAGCGCACAATTTCCCGACACGCCAGCCAAGCTCCGTGGGCTAATCCAGCGGCTCGAAAACGAAGCCGTGCCAACCACTTTCGACCATCCGTTGACCGGCGAGACGCTGGAATTCGATTTCGATCGTGACGCGCTGGCTGGGTCCTTGCGCTTCCTGATGTATTCACCGGAAAGCCAGGCCCTGCTGCCCCTGCTGATCAACGAAGCCGCGGCAAGCAACAACTTCAGCCGCCTTGCCAGTCAGATGCTGATCGCCACCGCCGGGCTGGAAGAGGGCATCGCGGTCGGTATGCAGAACTCGGTGATGTGTGCCGAGGACTACCCGCTTTTCCCAAGCGACGACAGCGCTTCGGGCATGCTGATGGGAAACCAACTGATCGAGGCGCTCCGGGTTCAGTGTGAGATCTGGCCGCGGGGCCCGGTGCCCGAGGATTTCCACGCGCCGGTGGTGAGCGACAAGCCCACCCTGCTGCTTTCCGGAGAACTCGATCCGGTGACGCCGCCTGAGTACGGCGAGCACACCGCCCAGTATTTTTCCAACAGCCTGCATCTGGTCGGACATGGCCAGGGTCACATCCTGACGACACGTGGCTGCATGGGCGATATCGTCTCGGCATTCATCGAGTCGGCAAACGTCGAGGGCCTCGAAATGGATTGCCTGAACAAACTCGAATCGACGCCTTTTTTTGTTTCTCTGACAGGGCCCAATCCGTGATCGTCGTCCGCCAATTGCGTAAGTATTTTGGTGAAGTCAAAGCTGTCGACGGCGTCAGCTTCGAAGCTCGCGATGGTGAGATCACGGGTTTGCTCGGGCCCAACGGGGCCGGCAAGACCACCACCTTGCGCATGCTTTACTCCCTGCTGCCGCCCGACAGTGGCGAAATCAGCATCGACGGTCTCGATCCGACCCGTGATGCGATGGAGATCAAGCGCACCCTGGGCGTCGTCCCTGACGGCCGCGGGCTTTACAACCGCCTGACCGCCCGCGAAAACATCCGTTATTACGGCGACCTGCACGGGCTTTCCAGGTCCGACATCGACCGGCGCATCGAAGAGTTGGTCGCCACCCTGGGCATGGAGGACTTCATCGACCGCCGCTGCGAAGGATTTTCACATGGTCAGCAGGTCAAAGTGGCAATCGCCCGGGCCATGGTCCACGCACCCCAGACCGTGCTGCTCGACGAGCCCAGCAACGGCTTGGATGTGATGAGCACACGCGCATTGCGCGAATACATCCGCAGTCTCAAGACCAGCGGCCATTCGGTGGTGCTATCGACCCATATCATGCAGGAGGTTGCCGCCTTGTGTGACCGCATCGTGATCATCGCCAAGGGCAAAGTTGCCGCCGATGGCACCGCAGAACAGCTGCTCGAACGCAGCGGCTGCGACACCATAGAAGACGCCTTCGTCAAGCTGATAGGTACGGAAGAAGGGCTGCTGATGTGAATCTTCGTGGCCTTATCACGGTACTGCGCAAGGAAGCCACAGAAAACATCCGGGACCGAAGAGCGATGTTCAACTCGCTGCTTCTTGGGCCTGTGCTGTTCCCGCTGATGTTCATTGCGCTCATCTGGTTCACCACCACAACGGAACAGGAACGCTTCGAGGCAACCCTGGAGATTCCTGTCGTCGGCGCCGAGCGTGCGCCCAGCCTGATTCGATTCATGGAACAACAAGGCGTCGTGGTTGAACCGGCCCCTGGCGATCCCGAAGCCTCCGTGCGCAGCCAGGAAGAATCGGTCGTCGTACGCATACCCGAAGAGTATGGCGAACACTGGTCACGCGGCGAGCCCGCACCGGTTGAAGTCATCGCCGATCCCTCGCGCCAGGAATCACAGGTGACCATTCGGCGGGTCAGGGCCCTGCTGGCCGGCTACGGCCAGCAAGTCGGCATGCTGCGCCTGCAACTGCGCGGCGTCTCACCCCAGCTGACCTCGGCAGTTCTGATCAAGGACGTAGACCTGTCGACGGCCAAGAGCCGTGCCATCCTTGCCATGGTTTTCTTGCCATACGTGTTGATGATCACGGCCTTCACCGGCGGGATGCATCTTGCGCTCGACACCACTGCCGGGGAAAAAGAGCGTCGCAGTCTGGAACCCCTGTTGATCAACCCTGTGCCGCGCTGGCAGATCATGACCGGGAAACTGCTGACCACCATGATCTTTGCTATAGCCGCGCTGGCGCTGACCATATTGTCATTCAAGCTCGTGATGCCACTGATGCCGGTCGGCGGCTTCGGTGTCGACCTCACCATCACCTTGGATGCACTGTTGAGGATCCTGTTCGTCATCTCTCCTGTGGCCATCGTGGCTGCCAGCCTGCTGACCCTGCTTGCGTCTTTTGCCAAAACCTATCGCGAGGCACAGTCTTATTCCGGCCTGGTGATCATGATCCCGCTGATTCCCAGCCTGATTTTCATGACCAACCCTGTCGCACCAGAGTCATGGATGATTTCAATTCCGCTGTTTTCGCAGAACGTGCTGGTCGGAGAGATCGTACGCGGCGAGGCAGTGCCACTCGCCTGGTATGCCCTGTCATTCGGCAGCACCCTGGCCATCGGCCTCGCGCTGGCGGCAGTTGCCGCCACGCTCTATAACCGGCCCAGACTGATCTTCAGCAGTTCGTAGCGGCTGGGGAACTACGGCGGCGAAAGCCACTCCGAGAATTGACGATCTTCTGAAAAGCATTCCTTCGATCGGAGCAGCTATGAAAAAAATTGTATTGGTTATTCTCTCGGTGGTCCTGGCGGGAATGGCCCTGATGGCGGCCCAGGCAGGTGGCGAAGCGCCGCCTGTCGGAAGCCCGGCACCGGATTTCAAATTGCAGGACCAGAACGGCCAATGGCACAGACTCGCGGACTATCGCGGCAAATGGCTGGCGCTTTATTTCTATCCCAAGAACGACACACCGGGCTGCACCACGGAGGCCTGCAACTTCCGCGACAGCAGGTTCGCGTACGAATCGATCGGCGCCGAGGTCATCGGTGTGAGCGTGGATGACGTCGAATCCCACAAGGCATTCGCCAGCAAGTACGAACTGCCGTTTACACTGCTATCCGACCCCAAGGGCGAAACCTGCGCTGAATACGGCGTGCTGCGCGACTATAAGCTGACCCGGATCGCTGATCGGCAGTCGTTCATCATCGACCCTGATGGCAAGATCGCCAAGCATTACGAAGACGTCGATCCCGAAACCCACTCCGCCGAGGTCCTGGCCGACCTCGAAGCAATGATGAAGCGGATGTAGGGACGCCTTCGCCTCAGCGGGGGATCGCCGGCAAGCGCTGTGGACTGGCCGTGTCCTGCCCCGCCAGGCGCCGCGCTTCGCGCACGATTTCTCGGACGTCGGCCAACAACTCGCGGGCGTCGTAGACGATACCGTCCTTGATGGTGTAGCGCACACCCCCAACTCGTGCCGGTTCATTGTCCGAGTTGAGCCGGAAGTGGCCGGTCCCGTACAGCACCTTGAAGTTGGCCAGAGGATTTTCCTCGACGATCACCAGATCCGCCAGCTTGCCCGGCCGGACGCTACCAATTTCGTCGTCCATGCCCAGTGCCTCAGCGCCGTGAATGGTTGCGGCGCGAACCACTTCCAGCGGATGGAATCCCGCTTCCTGCAGCAATTCCATCTCGCGGATGTAGCCAAAACCATAGAGCTTCCAGATGTATCCCGAGTCAGAGCCCAGGGTGACCCGACCCCCGTGATTCTTGTAGTCGTTGAGAAAGGTCATCCACAGGCGGAAGTTTTCTTTCCAGGCGATTTCGTC
>JBFHEJ010000099.1:0-7870 GCA_041584255.1 Lysobacterales bacterium | reverse complement strand
GCCGCCAGTCTGCGGAGCGCAGGCTGGCGGCGAGACGGGCGAGGGCGTTCACTGGATCAGGTTGTCAGGCGTGGCCAATTCGACAAACCGTGGGTCATCGCGCAGATAGTCCCAGTTGGGGTTGTAGTGAAGATCCCACCGGGTCGGCGCCAGGGCTCCGGGCATTTCAAGCGCGGCTTCGAGATCGCTGATCGCGCCGTCTGTGTCTCCCGCAAGTCCCCGTACCATCGCACGGTCATAAATCGGCGCGATGGCGACCAGCGCGTCATTCTCATAGGGGTTTTCCTCGACCAGGCGATTGGCGAGGGCCAGTGCCTCTTCGTGATGCCCCAGGCGAGCCAGGGCTATGGCGATCTGGCCACCGCCATAAACCTGCACTTGAAGGGCTGAGGCCATGACTTCCTCCTTGCGGGCAGCGATTTGCTCGTAGTATTCCCGGGCCTTGTCGGGATCTCCTTTGAGGCGCCAGGCATCGCCAAGCCCAGAGTAGCGGTTCGTTGTACCCACCCGCTGCACCATCAGGTCGGTCCAGATCGGGTTGTTCAGCACTTCTATGGCGGTATCGTAATCGCGCTGAAAGAAATGAACGTTTGCGCTCCATGCCAGGTAGTCGGTGGTGCCGACGAGGTTCATGGTGTCGAATACGCGTTCGATGTGCTTTAGGTCGCCTGTCAGGTTGTACAGAGCGGCTGCCCTCGTGAGCTGAATGTCGAGCTCATCCCGATCCGCGTCATCCAGGGGCACGGAGTGGTCGACGACGTCCTGCCACCTGCGCACGCTGGACATGGTTTCGATCAGCAGAGCGTGATTGAAACTGCTGGCGGGATCGAGCCGCAGCGCGCGGGAAAAAGCCTGGATCGATTCGTCCCAGCGGCCGAGGCGGCGCAGCGTCAGGCCGATGTCGCTCTGGATATCCACGTCACCCGGAGCAGCATCGAAGGCCTGCTCCAGCAACGCCAGAGATTTCTGATAGTCGTTTTCCACGCGGTAGTGGTAGTTGGCCTGGGCACGCAACGCCACCGGCGAGTTGGGGTTCAGGCCAATGGCACGGTCCAGTGTCTGACGGTATTTCTCGAGCAATGCTTCAGAGGTGTCGAGTCCGCGCCAGTACTGCTGTGCGTAGAGGCCGGCCAGTTCGGCGTGGGCTTCGGCGTAACCCGGGTCCAGTTTCACCGCCTTCTGGAAAAACGGCAGTGCGGCCTCTTCCTCGCTTCGGGCATAGTTGGCCCTGTTGACGATCTCCATGCCCCGCAGGTAGGCGTCGTAGGCGGCGTAGTTGTGGGTGGGGATGTCGTCGAGGAGGGACGCTTCCTCCGCGGTCAGCTCCCCCGAAACCGCCTGGACGATATTGCGCGCGATTTCCGACTGCAGCTCAAAAACGTTTTCGGCGGTGAGTTCACGGTCGAATGTCTCAGCCCACAGGTGCCGGTCGCTGGCGACCTCGATCAGCTGGGCATTGATTCGCACACGGTCGCCGACCTTCTGCACGCCGCCTTCGAGGATCGTGCCGACGTTCAGTTCCGCCCCGATTTCCCTCAAGTTCTTGGGTGAATCACGGTATTCCATCACGGAGGTGCGTGAAATCACGGTCAGATCGTGAATTTTGGCCAGTTGGGTCAGGAGGTCGTCGTGGATACCGTCGGTGAAATACAGGTCGTCCGCCTCGTTGGAGCGGTTGGCGAATGGCAGGACCGCGATGGCGGTGGCCGGCAAATCGTCCTGAGCGTCTGACGGTGGCGCTGAATCAGACGGGGATTGTTCTGCGAGCGCTGCTGCATCATTGGTCATGGACCGCTCGGAGCCGGGCAGATATCGCTCGACGACCACAAACGCCACCGCTGAAACCACCATGATCATGGTGGCGATATCCAGTTTTTTCCCGGTTTGGTGGGTGATCGACTGGTCGGCTTCGATCTCCGACGCTTTCTTGACGCCCTCCGGCGTCATTTCATACACCCAGGCGAAGATGACCGTCGGAATGAAGCCCAGGGCGAGTATGGCCACCACGGCGCGCATGGCCGAGTCGGGGGCGGAAAGCACACCCAGCACCACGTCGGCCACCTGGGTGAAAAGCCACGCGCCAATCAGGTAGGCGATACCTACGCGAAAAACGTTGCGCCGCTTAAGCTCCTTGAGGACATTCACAGGGTGATCCCTTCTCTTAATAAAGCGATTTGTTCGCGACCGCGGGGAGTATAGCCCAGAGTGTCCGAGGTCAGAGCAAAGTGCCAGGGCAAGTGAATGTGGAGCTTTACTTCGACCGCAAATTATTTACTCTGGCACTTTACTCTGACCCCATTACTCCATGAACGAACAACAGTCACCAACACTGGTCAGCGCCATTCGCGAATTTCTCCGGCTGGAGTCTGCCGGCGGCATCCTGCTGCTGGCCACGGCCATGCTGGCCATGGTAATCGCCAACTCGCCTTTGTCATGGCTGTACGACATGCTGCTCAATGTCACCCTTGCCGTGCAGGTGGGCGCGCTTGAAATCAGCAAGCCGCTGCTGCTGTGGATCAACGACGGCCTGATGGCGGTGTTTTTCTTCCTGATTGGCCTCGAGGTGAAGCGCGAGTTCGTCGACGGTGAACTGTCGACGTTTGCCCAGGTTGTGCTACCGGGTATGGGCGCACTTGGCGGCATGGTGGTGCCGGCCGCCATTTATGCCTGGCTCAATTGGGGCAACCCGGTGGCGCTGGACGGCTGGGCCATCCCGGTGGCCACCGATATCGCCTTCGCCTTGGCACTGCTGAGCGCGTTTGGCAGCCGCGCGCCGACTGCGTTAAAAGTGTTTCTGCTGACCCTGGCAATCTTCGATGACCTGGCGGCCATCGCCATCATCGCGGTCTTCTATGCCCAGGACCTTTCGCTGACGGCGCTCGCGATCGGCGCGACGGCGTTTCTGATCGCCGTGATGATGAATCGCCTGGGTGTGACCCGTACGTCGAGCTACATTCTTCTCGGCATCGTGTTGTGGGTGGCGGTATTGAAATCGGGCGTTCACGCCACTCTGGCGGGCGTGCTGATCGCCTTTTGTGTGCCCATGCGCGACGAAGAGGGCCGCTCGCCGCTGCGCGAGCTCGAGCACGACCTGCACGGCCCCGTGGCCTACGCGATTCTGCCGATCTTTGCCTTTGCCAATGCTGGACTATCCCTTTCAGGGATGTCCTTCGCTGACCTTGCGCATCCGGTCACCCTCGGTGTCACGCTCGGCCTGCTGGCCGGAAAGCCGATCGGCATCATGCTGTTTGCGGGGCTTGCCGTAGTAGTGGGTATCGCGCAGCTGCCCGAGCGCGTGAACTGGCCACAGCTGCTCGGCGCGTCACTTGCCTGTGGAATCGGCTTCACCATGAGCCTGTTCATCGCCGGGCTGGCCTTCGAACACGGCAGCGGTGACTATTTTGCTGGTGATCGACTCGGGATCCTTGTGGGCTCCGCGTTGGCGGCCATCGGCGGCTATGTCGTGCTGCATTTCAGCCTGCCTAAAGCCCGTTGAACCAGCGACTCCTGAACTTGCTGTTCCTGCTGGCGCTGCCGCTCATCGTGGCCGCGTTCGGGCTTTCCATGCTGACGGCCATACTGCTGGTCATGGTCGCGCTGGTGTGGGGTTTCGCCATCACCGTCAGTGGCCTGCTGGCGCCCCAGTCGGGTCCAGAATTGGAACTGGAGACCATATCCGCCAGTCATTTCGTAGAAAAGGTGCGCTGGTGCATGGATCGGCTCGGGGTCGATTACAAGGAGCGCCAGATCGCCGGGATTCTCGGCGTCATGTTCAGAGGCCGAACCGTGCCGCAACTCAAAGTGCGGACCGGCCTGGTGACTTCGGTGATCGGCGACTCACCGCATATCCTGCGCTACCTGTGGGGTCGGTACGCCGTTGAACTGGGCGACCGGGCAGCCTTTCTCGAGCCGACTGCCGAAAGGCTGGAGATGGAAAAGCGCATCGATTATTACGGTGCGCAGCTACAGGTGTGGGTCTATTCCCACATCTTGGGGTACCGATCGCTGACGCTGCATGCCTGGGGGCGCAACAGCCAGCGCATCCCGCTGTACCAGCGCTGTCTGCTGGTGGTGCTGTACCCCGTCCTCGCCGTATTCATTCGGCGTGCGTTCCGGATCGACGACGCCCATCTGAAGCGGGCCCAGGAAAAGATCGCGGCCTTTCTCGGCAGAATCGAAAACCGCCTGGTGAGCGGGAAGCGAACCATCCTCGGTGAAGATGACGTGAGTTACGTCGATATTGCCTTTGCGGCCATGACCGGCCTATGGCTGCAGCCCAGGGCTTACGGCGGCGGGCAGGCCACGGACGTGATGATCGCCCGCGGCCAGTTACCGCCTGAAATGCGCGCGGACGTCGAGAAGTGGATCGCTGATTACCCCAAGACGGAGCGTTACGTGCAGCGCCTGTATCGGGAACAGCGCGGCTATTCCGCTTCCAGCGAATAGGCCAGTAGGTCCTGTGCCCTGGGCCCGCTGCCGTTGGCGACCTGTTTCAGGATCAACTGGCGATACTTATCCGCCAGAGCAGGCTGACCGGAGCGGCCTGCAGCCGCGCTTGCGCCTATCAGGGCATTGAGCCGATTGGGTGAATTTCTCAGGACGGCCTGGTATTCGGCCAGCGCGCCCTCAGGCGCATCCGTTTGCAGCAACAAGTCCGCCAGGAGCTCGCGCGCGGGGAGCACTTCGCCCGGAGTCACCGGGTGCTTGTCTACCGCGTCCTCGAGGTCTGCCGCGGCTCTTGCGGATAGCAGCGCCAAGTCGGTTTTACCCTCCGCGGCCAGTACCCAGGCACTGATGGCGTCGATGTGAACCTGCACCTGCTCTTTCCAATATGTCAGGGTCGAGGCCGGCATGGTCGACTGCAGCGCCCGGATGTTGTCAATTTCCACGCGTGCCCTCTCGATCTGACCGCTGCGCGCCGCGCCAAGGCCGCGTGCGAAGTGATGGATGGACAGCGCAAAAGCAAAGTCGTCCCAGGCAAAATCTTCCCGTATAAGTCGCAGGTCCGCAGCCTCTGTCCATGCCCTACGCTCGAGTGCATAGCGGGCCGGCGCTGAGGCGTAGGTGTATCCTACCTTGAAATTTTCGGTGTCCGTGCGGTCGATGGCGGCGAGTTCGAGCAGCAGTTCGGCCGCCTCCTCGTCTCTGGCCGTCTGCAGCATGGCATACATCAGGTAATCGATGCTGTGCAGCCCTTCGTCGTAATGCCCGGGCAAATTTGCACGCTCCGTGTACAGCGCTGCCGAACGGGTGGAGTCGTGATTCGATGAGAGCGATTGTTCCCACAGACCGAGCCTGGTGAATATGTGCGATGGCATGTGCTGGGCATGCGCCGAGTCAGGCGCGGCCTCGGCATAGCGTTCCGCTGCACTCAGTGCCAGGTGGGCGAGGCCGGGAAAATCGTAACTGTGGATCAGGTAGTGCAGAACACCCGGATGAGTCGGCTGATATTCCCTGACCCAACTGAGCACGCCCGCAGATCTGAACTGGCTGCTGTAGGTCTTGTCGCGTGGGTCGGACGAGGCGAGCAATGCAAGGGCATAGAAAACAGCGGATTCCGCATCTTCCTGATAGTAATCCTGATAGACGCCCGCCATGGCATCTGCATAGGCGAGCGCCCGGGCGCGGTGCGTATTCTGATCGGCGCCCGCGTAAAACACCTGCAACGCTTCGATGTATGCGCGTTCCCTGGCCGAAGCCTCAAGCGGCCGCGTGAGTGCAAGCAATGCCGCGCCCTGCCGCAGTTCAGCTTCGCTGGGCGGCGCCCACAGAGGGCGCCAGATGCTCATCGCTGCTCCCCAGTACGCCATGGCGCACCCCGGTTCTTCCTCAATCAGGCGCGTGAAGACGTGCGTCGCTTCCGGGTATTCGAAGGAGTGCAGCATGGTGATGCCGTACTGGAACTGCGCCTGGACAGCCGCGGTGCAAGAATTCTCGAAGGGCACGATGGATTCGGCGTCTGCGGACTGGCTCGCCACGGCAGTCGGACAACTGGAGAGCAGGCAGAAAACACTTATGAAAATAGGGAACTTGATGGACACGGTCTTCGCTCCTGTTCTGGAACCAATGGACGCTACAGCCGGAATCTCAGTCTGGTGCGTCAGTCGGAAGACCTACCGGCAGCGTCGGCCAGTCAGAAACGTCGATGGCATCGCGATAGGCGTGCCAGGTAGCATAACCCAACCACGGAATGACAACGATCAGGCCGAGCAACGCGGTGAGGATGCCTATTGCGGTGAGCAGCACGATCAGCGCGGCCCAGATCGCCATCACCCGCTTGTTGCGCAGCACGGCATTGATGTTGGAAACAACGGCCGTCACCACGTCCACCTCGCGGTTGGCGAGCATCGGCAGGGCGAAGGCGCTGGCGGCGAAGGTGAAACCGGCAAAAATCGCTCCGACCGCGGAGCCGATGGCAAGGAATTTGGCGATGTCGGTCCAGTCCGGCTGCGACTCGATCGGAAAGAAGATATGCACCATCGAGCCTGCGCGGGCCCACACCAGGAACACGATCAGCAGGGCAATGGCGAACACCATGGCGTTGGCGAAGGGCTTGCGCACCGCGCGCAAAGTCATGCGCAGTGATGGCTGAGCACCCTGGGCCAGTTGCCGGCTGACCGAGTAGAGCGCGAACGCCAGCAGCGGTGCGACGAACACAAAGCCGGTCAGCGTGACGAGCAGCAGGACCCATCCGCCAACCGTCCAGGCCAGCCCGGCCATGGCGGCTGAGACAACGAACACGAAGAGGCCATAGGCCCAGCTGATGCGCGGCACCGCACAATAGTCCCGCCATCCGCGCTTCAGCCAGTCGAACGGTGCGCGCCAGTGGAGCGTGCGGGCGGTGGCGATAAACGGGCGTTCATTGGCCTTCTTGCCCCGCGTGCCCGGGTCATAACTCCGCCTGGGGCGGTCCTCCGCCATCAAGTTTCCCTCGCACCCAAAGTATTGCTGTCATTACAAATCCTCGCACTGCGGCAGCGCAAGCCCCCTGATCTGAATCAGATTGATTTGAATCAATATGCCTTGTACTCGTTGCGTTTAGGCTCGCCCTCGGGTCCCGCGCAGGCGGTTGGTCGACTTATGGGGAGAACAAGTGACCTACAACGATAAAGTGGTGCGCCAATTTACCGTGGCCACCGTCCTCTGGGGCATCGTCGGCATGCTGGTTGGCGTCATTATCGCCGCCCAATTGTGGCTGCCCGCCCTGAACTTCGATGTTCCTTGGCTGAGCTACGGCCGACTGCGACCGCTGCACACCAATGCCGTGATCTTTGCCTTTGGCGGTTCGGCCTTGTTTGCAACGTCCCTCTACGTGGTTCAGCGCACCTGCCATGTGCGCCTGATCAGCGACGGTCTGGCTTCCTTCGTCTTCTGGGGCTGGCAGCTGATCATCGTGGCGGCAGCCATTACGCTGCCGCTCGGCATCACGCAAGGCAAGGAATACGCCGAGCTCGAGTGGTGGATCGACCTCGCCATCGTGGTGGTCTGGGTGGCTTACGCGATCCTGTACTTCGGCACCATCATCAAGCGTCGGGTCAGCCATATTTACGTGGCCAACTGGTTCTACGCCGCCTACATCCTGACCATCGCGGTGCTGCACATTTTCAACAACATTTCGTTGCCGGTGTCCCTCAACAAGTCATACCCGGTGTATTCAGGCGCGGTCGACGCCATGGTGCAGTGGTGGTACGGCCACAACGCGGTGGGCTTTTTCCTCACCGCCGGCTTCCTCGGCATGATGTATTACTTCGTGCCCAAGCAGGCCGAGGGCCCGGTTTATTCCTATCGCCTGTCCATCGTCCATTTCTGGGCGCTGATCGGCATCTATATGTGGGCCGGTCCGCACCATCTCCTCTATACCTCGCTGCCG
>JBFHEJ010000098.1:0-7907 GCA_041584255.1 Lysobacterales bacterium | reverse complement strand
CCGCCTCGAACAGCAGCAGGTTTTGGCCAGCGGCGAGCAGGCCGGTTACCTGGTTGGGTCCATGGGAGAAAATGGTCTGGTTGGGGCGTTCGCTCTGCTGCGGTACGGCATACAGGTGAGAGCCATCGTCATAGACCACCATCCCCGGGCCCGACAGATGACGGGCCAGGACCCCGGCAAACAGATCGGCAGTTTCGCCGGTTCCGGGATCAAACCAGGAAATGCGCGGCACACGACGGCGATTCACCGAGGCCGATTCAGCGATCAGCAATTCCTGCCCCAGCGGGCTGATATCGCGGACAACCGTATCGCCCAGATGGCCGGTAACCGAGAGACTGCCGTCCTGCAGGCTGAATCGCATGATGTAGGCGCCCTGCGCAAAATAGAGTCCGCCCTGGTATGGCGCAGTCTGGCGGTCTTCGCAGCCAATCAGCAAAAGGAGCACCAAAGGGACCAAAACTGACTTCATCGTGGTTGCAACGCTCCTTCCTGCATGGCGCCAAGCTGCTCCCTCAAACTCAGCACCAGGTCCTCCCAGTAACGTGGCTCGCCAAACCAGGGGAAAGCCAAGGGAAAAGCCGGGTCTTCCCAGCGGCGCGCCAACCAGGCGGCATGGTGGAGCATGCGCAGTGTCCGCAGGGCTTCGATCAGATGCAGCTCAGAATAATTGAATTCACAGAACTGCGTATAACCTTCGAGGACATGACCGAGCTGAACGGACATCTCTTCCCGGCTGCCGGAAAGCAGCATCCACAGGTCCTGTACTGCGGGCCCGGTGCGGCAGTCATCCATGTCGACGAAAATCGGACCATCACGCCACAGGATATTGCCCGGATGGCAGTCGCCGTGGAGTCGAATATTCTCGAATGCGCCCGCCCGCGCGTAACAGGCGCGGACCTCCGCGATCAGGTCCTCCGCGAGCGAGTGGAACGACAGCTCGAGGTGTGGAGGTATCCAGTGGCCCTGATCGAGGGTTTCAATGGAAGCCAGGCCGTAGCTTTCAATGTCCAGTTGCGGGCGATGCTCGAACTGCCCTGCCCGCCCGACCACGTGAATGCGGCCAATGAAGCGACCCAGCCACGTGAGGGTGTCCCTGTCATCGAGTTCGGGCGCCCTGCCGCCTCTGCGGGGAAAAACGGCAAGGCGAAAACCCTCGTGCACATGCAGCGTTGTTTCACGGACCCGCAGCGGACCCACTACGGGAATTTCGGCAATCTCGAGTTCTGCCGTGAAAACGTGCTCCTCGCAAATCTGATCGTCACTCCAGCGACCCGGACGATAGAACTTTGCCACCACGAATTGATCTGCGGTGGCTTCGGCATCGATGCCAACCTGGTAGACGCGGTTCTCGTAGCTGTTGAGCGCCAACAGCCGGCCGTCGCTCAGGAGGCCGGTCGAATCAACAGCCTGGAGCACGGTTTCGGGGTCAAGGCGGTAATAGGGCGTGGAGGAAGCGTCGTTCACCGACGAATCATAACCCCTGCGCCGAACAAACGATTTACTCGGCGGCATCGAATGCGTGCGGCAGCCCCCGTGACCGTCAGACACCAGCGCCTGGCCGACGCACAAAAAAAGACCAGGCTCCCGTCCAGGAGCCTGGTCCTCATGTCGTTAAATTCTAGGAATCCGGCGCCAGTTTACCGGTCACCCAGCCGAGCACGAATCCGCCCAGCAGGTAATACAGCAGCGCTTCGCCGGTCCACCACGCCCAGATCATGTCAGGAAGATTGAAGATTCCCGACCAACCTGCTGACATTGTTGCGTAAAATAGCCAGACAATCACGCCATACTTGACGCCACGAATGGCCGTCGAACCACTCAGGCCACCCCGAATGTTGTCGAATATTCCAGCGAGTACGAAGGAGCCGAGCAATCCGACGGCAATCCAGCGGGGCATCAGCGCCGCCATATCAGGCGGGTCCTGGTTCAGCTCCGGACGCCAGAACGAAGCGTGCGCCATGTAGGTTTCCCTGAGCACGCCCTCGTGGATCAACGGGCCGGTGATAAAACTGACCAGGAATTGCACGACGTACATGGCCAGTCCCGCCAGTATGATGACCTTAAAGTTCAGCCTCATGCGATGTCTCTCCTCTTGTTCTGGTTTAATGCAAGTGCACTTGGAGTATAGGCAATGATCGGACGCACCGCTTTCGAGACCATGTGCATGGTCATTGCGGCCTAACGTGATCGCTGCAGCCTGCGGCGCGCCGCCTTGAGCAATGCCACCGAGTAGCGGCGATGCGCAACCAAGAGGAGACTGAGGCGGCGCTGGGGCTTGCGCGTTCCGTCCGCCTGTGGCTGCGCCGCGGTGACCGCAGAGCCGAAAAACAGCGCGGTCGTTCCCGCACCGTTGCCCAGAGGCCTTACCATCAGCCACGACCGGGTATTGCCCTGAAAGTCACACAACAGGATCTGGTCCTCGGTGCGCGCCTCCACTGACCATGCGGCAAAATCGTCAGCCCGGCCAGCCGCCAGGGCGGCAACATCATCATCCGTGGAAGGCTTCGAGACCAGCCAGTTCAATATCACCCGCTCGGCGCGAAAAAGTGGCGTGGTGTAAAACGCGGTGATGAACTGTTCCAGCGAAACGCGGCGATCGATGGCGGTGTGAAAACAGTCCGTGTAGTCGCCGCGCTGCCGGTAGCGATAAAGAAGCGCGTCTTGCGCCAGCTCGCCTGCCTCGATGTTCGACATGAAGGCCCTACAGGATCAGGACGCCGACTTGTACAGCCGCGCGTTCAATCCGATCCCGTTCTGTCTTGTTGGTCCTGGCGGGCGCGCTCAACCACCGGGTCTTCGAGCCAGGTGACCGGGAATTGCTGCTGTGGATTGAATGCCGGGCCCGGATCCGCCAACGCCGCGGCGGCGATTTCGTTTTCGCTGAGGTGTTCGCTGGGCGTCAGCTCGAACACATCGAGGCCACGGAGGATCTCGGTCGCGTAGATGCGCCCGCGATAATAGTAAGCAGACCAGTAGCCGCCCAGGAAGAGATCCTCGGCGTCCAGCGGACCTCGGTCAAAGTAGGCGATCTCTTTTGGATTGGCCGAGTCGGTGAAGTCCATTACCGAGACTCCGCCCTGGTACCAGGCCTGGACGAAAAGATCGCGCCCCGGCACCGGCACGATGGAGCCGTTGTGAGCGACGCAATTTTCGGTTTCAAGCTGGGGCGCGGGCATTTTGTAATGGGCACGAAACTCGAGCTTGCCGGCGACGATGTCGTAGATCGCGTTGGCGCCCCAGGTCAGCGGATCCCAGGCACGGCAACGCGGCCTCGAGCCCCCACCCCACTCATCGGTGAACAGCACCTTGCTGCCATCGTTGTTGAATGTCGCAGAGTGCCAGTAGGCGAAGCCGGGGTCGGTGACCGCGTCGATGCGCTGTGGCGACAGCGGGTCGGAAATATCGAACAGGATGCCATTGCCCGAGCAGGCGCCGGCCGCAATTTTTCTCGAAGCAAAGACGGTAATGTCGTGGCACTGATCGGTCTCGGAGGTCTCCTGCGTCTCGTCCCCGTGATCGCCGCCGCGCCACAAGCCGGCCAACGTACCGCTCTCAGGATCGGCGAATACTGCGGGGCTGTCGACGATGCGCGATTTCGACGGATCGTTGATCGGGATCTCGATCACATCGATGCGAAACAGAGCAGTGCGAGGGTCTCCCGGCAGTTCGTCGAAGCACGTCTCCATTTCCTCGGTTTCGCGCACCGACGATGTGCCCGAGTTATATACGATGATGCGGCCGGTCTCCGCGCCGTCTGATACCACCGAGTGCGTATGTGAGCCCCGACACGTCTGCACGGCAGCGACCTGCCGGGGCATGGTGAGGTCGCTGATATCGAAAATGCGCAGTCCGCGGAAGCGATCGGGGCTGGCGTCCTCGCTGACGCCTTCGAGCCCGCAATCGAGGCGCCCACGGGTCTCTTCTACTGACATGATCAACAGGTCGCCGACGATGGAGACGTCCCCCTGCCCGCCCGGGCAGACTATGGAAGCTATCAGGCCGGGAATGCCATCCGCATCGAGACGGTAAATATTGAATCCGTGGTAGCTTCCGGCGACCAGGACATCGCCGCTGAACGCCATGTCGGTGTTGGCGAAACTGCGCATCGCCTCGCGACGATCGTCGGACTCCGTTGGCTTGGGCTTCGGCTCTTTCTGGCTGTCGGCAGGACCTTCGTCCGGCAGTGGTTTCATCGGTCGCTCACCGGGATTGTCCGGATCGAAAAAGCCGGGCGGCCTGGGAAGTGAGGCCACGCGCCTGAGGTTCCAAATGGCCTGTTCGGCATCGTCAAATCCCGGCGCCAGGCCGGACCGTGGATCGTCCGACAGGCTAACCAGCAGGCGATTCATGCGCTCAATTTCAACCGTCTGGTCGTTGGTGACGTCGGAAGTGAACTCGAACAAAATGGGGTCGTAAGCAGCTCCCGGCTGCTCCAGCAATTCCTTGACCATTTTCACCGCACCATCGTGATGCCGGATCATCAGCTCGAGAAACAGGCGATCAAAGTCCGTACTGCTGGCGCCCGCAAGCTCCGCCATCTGTTCAGGCGAGGCCATCCCGGCCATGCTGTGGGACGTGTGCATCGCGTCGTTGGCCGCGGGGTCGGGGACATCCTCACCTCGTTCGGCCAGCCACTGCTGCATGAAGGCGATTTCGTCGGCCTGGGAAGCCTCGATGCGGGCCGCCAGGTCGCGCACTTCGGGGTTGTTGGTCCTGGCCGGCGCCAGTTTTGACATTTCCAGCGCCTGGTGGTGATGCGGAATCATGTCCTGCATGAATCGCACGTCATCGGGCGAGTAGGCCGTTTCAGCAATCCGAATGGCCTCCTCCGCGCTGAGGCTGCGTGGCGCCTCACCCGGCGGGCCAGGCTGGACAATGGGCGCATCGGCCAATAGCTGGCTGCAGAGGATGCATAATGAGATAGCGCTAAGTACTCGGTTCATGGCAGTCCTTGAGGTGTGTCGGCGCGTAAGTTATCACGTCTCGTGCTTGCTCAGTTTGCACGCTTGGACGCAGCTTCCCGTTCCTTGGTGACATGGGTATGAGGAGGTCGTGCTCAGTGCGAAAACTCGATTTGCCGGTCATTGAAGCCCTCCCGGGCCTGGTCCTGTCTTGAAGCTGTGCTCAGGGCTGGCGCTGGCCTGAACGGGCCAGTCGATACTCACTGTAATTGACCGTCACAGCCTCTTCGATAGTGGCCACCAGAAAGGCTTTGCCGGAGACGGAAGTCGACATCGAGCTTGGAACGATGGGGCCGTCTGCGCCAGCCGAGTGAAAGCGTAGTTCCGTCTCGAATCGATTCAGCTTGAGGCCGGTTCTCGGTTTAAAGGGACCACGGCTGCGCATGGTGACGGAGCCAACGTAATGACCGTCCTTGATGACCACAATTTCCCCATCGACGTTCTTCATAAACGCTTCGTCCTCCTCATCCTGGGGCTGGAATGCGAAGCGCCATTGCTCGGCTGTTTCCTCGATCAGCTCCAGCGAGCCGGGTGTGATCAACTCCTGCAGACCATTGTCGTCGTCTTTGTTCCGCGTTTCCTGCCGCGCAGCCTTCTCCTCCAGGAACGCCTCGACGACGCTTTCAGCGGGAGGCTGACCATTCAATGAAACGAGCTGCCACTGCCCACCCGCGCCCCTGCTGGGATCGTAGCTGGCAACACGCACCTCGTCATCGGCTGTCCTGGTTTCTGTAAACGCCCAGTTCTCGAGGTATTGGTCTCCGACCCTGGCCGTGGCCCGTTTGACGATCGCATCAAAATCGTTGGTAAACCCTCTGCCAACGTCGCTGGCAATGACGCTGCCACAGACCACGGCTGCCAGCAGGAAGCCGGTTCTCAGCAACGAAACGACAGGGGGTATCGGATTCCTGTTCAACGCAAGACTCCCTCGACTACTCGCTTGGCGGGCATTGGACATAGAATACTACCCGGGCATTCAACAGGTAGGCGATATGATCGAGTGGGAAATACGCGCAGAGAGTCTGGGAACCTGCAACTGTGATCACTGGTGCCCTTGCCAGTTCGAGGGCGACCCCACCCACTACGCTTGCGAAGGAATTGACGCCATGCGTGTCCTGGAGGGGCACTTTGGGGACGTGGACCTGACCGGCGTGGTTGCGGCAAAAATCTATTCCTGGCCCGGGCCTGTTTACAAGGGCGGCGGCACCATGCAGAACTTCATCGACGAAAACGCCAGCGCGGAACAGATCGACGCCCTCGACCGCCTGTTCCGCGGCCAGGAAATGCGCGAGGCGTCAAACGTGTGGTGGGTCTATCACGCGATGTGTGAACGCGTGCTCGAAACCCGCGTGCTGCCCGTCCACTTCCAGGTCGACATCGATGCCAGGCAGGGAAAGATTGAAATTCCGGGCGTCGCACATTGCACCGGAGAACCGATTCGCAATCCACGGGACGGTCAGGTCCACCGCGTGCAAATTCGGCACCCCGAAGGCATCGAATTCGAATATGCCGAGATCGGAAATGCCACCGCGGAGATTGGCGGTGAGATCCCACTGAAGCTCCACAACACCTACGCCCAGTTCAACTTCCTGCACTTCAACCAGGACGGCCCGGTTCACACCCAAAGAACCTGACGCCATGGGCGACAGCGAAACTCCGACGCTCGAGCGAATACTGCACAACGACCGGAAGATCGTGCTTTCGACCCTGATCGTGGTTGTGCTCGCCGCCTGGGCCTGGCTCCTGGCTGGTGCCGGCATGGACATGAGCGGGTTCGAAATGACCCGCCACAACCTGATGGGCATGGACATGATGACGCCGGCAACGTGGACATTCCCCTATGCGATTCTTATGTTCACCATGTGGTGGATCATGATGATTGCGATGATGCTGCCCAGCGCCAGCCCTGTCATTTTACTGGCGGCCGGGATTAACCGACGCAGCGATGCGGACACACAGCCATTTGGATCGGTAGCCGCCTTCGTTCTGGGCTACCTGCTGAGCTGGGCCGGTTTCAGCCTGGCTGCCGTGGCGGCGCAGTGGTCGTTGGAAAAGAGCCAGCTGATCAACGGCATGATGCAGAGCAGCAGCAAATTTTTGACGGCGATCATTCTGATCGCGGCGGGTGCCTGGCAGTTTACGCCGTGGAAACACTCCTGCCTGCGCCATTGCCGCGGTCCGGTGGAATTCCTGACGCGTTACCGCCGGCCGGGCAATTCAGGCGCCCTGGCCATGGGAATGAGACATGGACTCTACTGCCTTGGCTGCTGCTGGTTTCTCATGGCCCTGCTATTCGTGGGTGGGGTGATGAACCTGGCCTGGGTGGCCGGGATCGCCCTCTACGTCTGGATCGAAAAGGCCGCCCCCGCGGGCATGTGGGTCAGCCGCCTCGTCGGCGCCTCACTGGTAGCGAGCGGCGCCCTGATACTCACAGCCTGAAGCGCCCCTTGCCAGCAACCAGAAGCATGGACCCTTCAAGGCTGGGCGGCGGACTTGTTCTTGTCCACGCGGTCGGGTTGCGCCTGAAAAGCGACGTCTTCAAATTCCGGCGGCTGTTTTTTCGGAATGCTGCGAAATTCGACAATGGTCAGAATGATTCCGACGAGCATCAGCCCGAAAGCCACCACGCCAATTAGAAGAATCTGGTTGTCATTCATTGCGGCGCGCCTCCACGACGATGAGCTTGAAGTAGATGCCAAAACCCAGGATGGACGGCACCCAGATCGCAGTGAACAGCCCCTCCATCCGTTGCCCACCAAACCACAGGTATGCAGACACGATGAACGAGATCGTCACGGCCAGGAGGATGAAGAGATCAGACTTCTTGATCATGTTTGGTCTCCATTTATTCATTTCCATAACCCACGGCTGCCATCAGGCAACCAAGGATTGTGATTCCGGACACGATCCGGACGTTATTCCAACTGATCGTTTCCGTTTGCAGGG
>JBFHEJ010000097.1:0-7912 GCA_041584255.1 Lysobacterales bacterium | reverse complement strand
TACGTCTCGCCGGACGTGGTCGACCGCCTGCTGCTGACACCCGAGAGCCTGGGCCTTTCCGGAGAGGAGCGCGAAGTCACGGTGCTATTTTCCGACATTCGCAGCTTCACCACGCTCTCGGAGCAACTCGAACCCGCGCGACTGGTCGATTTTCTGAACGAGTTTTTCGACCACATGACCGCCATCATCCTTGAGCACCAGGGCACCCTCGACAAATTCATCGGCGACGCGATCATGGCGCTGTTCAATGCCCCGCTGAACATCGAAGATCACCAGAAACAAGCCGCCAGGGCCGCCCTCGGCATGATTCGGCGCCTCGCGGAGATTCGGCCGGATTATGAGACGCGTTTTGGAACCACACTTGACATCGGCATCGGCATACATTCCGGCAAGGCCGTTGTCGGCAACCTCGGCAGCAGCCAGCGGTTCGACTACACGGCGGTCGGCGACGCCGTCAACCTGGCATCCAGGGTCGAATCGATCAGCAAGTACTATGGTGTTCCCATCATCCATACCGCCCAGATCGACACTAAACTGGACGGCAGTTTCCTGCGCCGGCCGTTGGATCGGATTCGTGTGAAAGGAAAGTCGGAGCATGCGCAGATTTTCCAGCTCATGGTCCCGGACGATGATCAGAGATCGCTGAGCGAGGGCTTCACTGCGGCGCTGCAGGATTACTTTGCCCAGCGATTCGAAGCGGCAGGAAAGCAGTTCGAACAGCTCTTGCTACAATTCCCGGAAGACCGGCCGGCAATGCTCATGCACGCCCGCTGCGTCGAGTTTGCCAGCAACCCACCGCCCGGAGACTGGGATGGCGTTTACCAGGCTGAAACCAAGTAGCCGGCGCGAATCTGCACGCCACACCTGGAAATCGGTTCCGATCAGGCCAATTTGCCAGTTTTTGGCCATACTGATATTGATCGCCCCTGGCCCCAGCCCCGGGCAGCAAGCCAGCGAAAAGGACATCAAGCATCTGGGCGCCGCCAGTTGTGCAAGTTCCCTGTGCCATGGCTCGGTGCAGCCGTTCGAAGGCTCTGCGATCCTGCACAATGAGTTCATCATCTGGCAGTCGGACCGCTACCGCAACATGCACGCCAAGGCCTTCGCCAAGCTGCGCCTTCCTGCCGCAGAGGCAATCGCGGCGAAGCTCGACATCGGCCTGGCACACGAAGCGCCAGAGTGCCTCACCTGCCATGCCGACTTTGTCGCCGAAACCCATCGCGGTGAACGCTTCCAGCTCAGCGACGGCGTGACCTGCGAGTCCTGCCACGGGGCCGCGGGCGATTACATCGACGCCCATGTCAAGGGCGACAAGAGCGCCGATGAGCTGATTGCCCTGGGCCTGTACCCGACTTGGGAGCCCGAGTCGCGGGCGCGGCTTTGCCTGTCATGTCACCTGGGTGGCCACGGACCGTTTGGGCAAGACCGTTTCATCAACCACCGCATCATGGGCGCGGGTCACCCGCGGCTGTCGTTTGAATTGGACACTTTCACCTATCTGCAGCCGCACCACGTGGTGGATGACGATTACATCCAGCGCAAAGGGGCGGTGGATTTCGTCCGCGACTGGGCCATCGGTCAGGGCCTGGCCGCCATCGAGCAACTGGATTGGCTCTCTGATCGCGAACGGGGTTGGCACGGCATTTTCGTCGAGCCGGCCTTGTTGGACTGTCACAGCTGCCATCGCCGGCTGGACGCCAATCAGTGGCAGCCGCGTGCCAGCACGGGCCTGGGCCCGGGAGAGATGCGATTGAATGACGCCAACCTGACGATTCTGGCGTTGGTGATGATTACCGTAGATCCGGAAGCGGCCGCAAGCATTTCAAATGGCAGCAGCTCGCTCCACAGGGCCACAACACTGGGGGTCGAGGAAGTCCTTGAAGCCGCGAGTCGCCTGCGGTCAGACGCTGAGCGGGCCGTCGGACTACTGCGCAATTACGCGTTCCGTGTCGAGGACCTTGAAAAAGTTCTTTCTGAAATGAACCGTCGGGCGGACTCGGGCGCGTTCAGGGATTTCATCGCCGCCGAGCAGGCCGCCATGTCGATCGTCAACCTGGTGCTCGCATTCGAACGTGCCGGCGCAGTCGACAAAGACACCATCAGTCAAGACCTGGACCGGCTGTATGAAACCGTGGCCGATCAGTACGCCTACTCCGACCGGGCATTTGGCGCTGCCCTGCAGTCGCTATCCGACCGCATTAACGCGGCATCGGGCTGAACGCCGGCACCTCCTCGCCTCCCGAACCAACCAGTACCCCGAAAGGAACGGTGACCACCGGGTCCTGTTCAGGCCGCGTGACATGGGCGATGAAAGCCAGCTGACCCATGTGTTGGAGTTGCTCAGGCGCAATCCGGAAGAAGGCCCCGATGTGCTGCACCCCGGCATGCGCCCGGCTGTACCCAGCCTGCGCCCAGATCGGCATTGGGCCACTCGAACCTGCTTCCCCCCGACGGCCCCAACGGCCGAGGTCGCTGCTCCACGTTTGCGACCATCCGCCGGACTGCTGGTCGATCACGCTGCCGTTGACATAGGTGGTCCTGGTCCAGCTCACGCTCAGCGTCGCCTTGGCCCAGAGTTTGTAGATCTCGATCCTTTCGGGGTAGAGCCTTCTGCCTGAGCAGTCCTCGAGAAACACCGCCTGGAACGTGCCCTTGTCGGGAGATTCCTCGATACGGGTGCTGACCAGAAGGCCGTCCTCCGTCCACTCACCGCGCACGCCCAATTCGGTCTCCAGGGCAGGGTCGCTCAGTTCCAGGAAGTCCAGTTTTCGCGTCGGATCACGGCGGGTCTTGGGGCCCTTGCTTTTGGAGCTGCTGGAACTGCCCAGTATCGAGCCGAGCACACCGCCGATCACATTTTTGGCCTGTTTTTCGGCAAAGCCTTCCTTGCCGACGTCGTCCTCCGTACCGACCGTCATCGGTTCCATGGCCACCGAGGGTTTGGGACGGCTGGGTATTTCACATTCCGCTGTCCACGGCACCCGGGTGCCTGCAATCAGCGGTGGCAGGTAGGCGTCCAGCGATCCAAGCGGAGGGGGCAGATCTCGTTCGGGTATTTGCTGGATGGGGACGGGTTCGGGCACGGGCTCGTCGATGCGGAAGCGCACTGTGAAGCCGCCACGCACCGTCTGCACATCGGGGAATTGCGGGTCGACGTGAGCGACGGTCACCTCGCCCACCCACACGAACACCTCCGTTTCATCCGCCATCGCGATGACGTCGAACTCCGTTCCCTGCACACCGATGACGCCCTCCGAAGTCCGGACTTTGAAAGAATCCCGCCGGCTAGAGAATGTCGTCGCCACCAGGCTGCGCAGCCGGCCAAAAGCAAGTTCCAGCAGGCCCTTCGGACTCGAACCCACTTCGTACTCGGCAACCCTAACGCTGGAAGCTTCGTCGAGTGTGAAGGTACTGCCGTCGTTCAACTCGACCTCGAGCATGGCGCCAGCGGCCGTCGCGAGCGTATCGAGGCGAAACACCGGGTCGTTGAGGGCCAGTTGAGCGGGCGCCTGGCCGTCCCTGGCCACCGTGGCCTGCCCCTGTACCGCAGTGACCACGCCAACCTGCGGATTGCCCTGCTGATTCGACTGCGGGTTGGCCTGGGCCAAAAGCGTAACAGGGGCGCCCAGGCCGAAGACCAGGGCCAGCAATAGCGCCAAGATCTTCGCAGCTTTGCCAAATCGGCCGATCGCCTGCATGATGTACCGGCTCCAGTTCCATCGTCCGAACGAGACAGACCGTATGTTCACAGCCGATCAGATCGTGGCCCATTTCGTCGGTGACTTCATTCTACAGACCGACTGGATGGCGCGCGAAAAAGTACGCAACTCGCTTGCGTGCCTCGTTCACGTGGTGGTGTACACGCTGCCCTTCTTGCTGATTACCCGCTCACCCGCGACCTTGCTGGTTATCGCCGGAACTCATTTTGCGATCGACCGCTGGCGCCTGCCCAGATACCTGATCTGGGCGCGGAATCTGCCGTTTCCGGGGCACCGGCCCTGGTCGGAATGCAGGCGATTTGGATTCTCAGCCGACGCCCCTGAAGACCTGGCGCGGTTGCTCTATATCATCGTCGACGGCACTTGCCACGTCATCATCAACGGCGTTGCGATTTATTACCTCGGCTAGGGCGCTTTTCCGCTGTTGAAATTCACGATCAGGAAACGGTTACCGCCAGTCTGTGTTTGCTGGCCGGCGGCGGTGACCAGCCCTTCCGGACCAATCGCCATGCCATGGAAGGACTCCGCGGCGCCCTCGTCGAACGAGTATTCGCCGATCAGCGTTCCCGCAGGCGAGAACAGCGCCAACATCCCGTCGTTACCGCCACTGCCCGACCCGGCTGCATAGACATACCCATTGCGATCGACGTCGACGCCCCTCAGGCGATGACCCGAGCTGAGCGTCTGGCTCCACTGCGCTTGACCCGAGAAAGTCAGGGCCGTCACCGACCAGTCGTTGCCGGGTGTGCTACCCCCCGCGATGAACCCCGAAGCGGTGGGCCGAAGCGCCAGCACTGAATTGCCGGTCAGAGTGGCCAGTGGAGAGGCCGCTCCGCTGTCCGGAGCCATCTGCTCCACCCACCCCGATTCGGCACCTGTGCCCTGGGCCCCACCAATCAGCAGGCAGCCGGTATTGCCACACACTGTCCTGAGCACGGCGTAACCCGTGCGAGTGGCCTGCGAAGGCCTCACGGTCTCCCATTCGAGATTGCCGGAATGTGAATACCCCGCGACCACGGCATCGAAGTTGGTTCCGTTGTAGCGCTCTCCCACGGCGTAAACCCGGTCCGCGTCCGTAGTCAGCGCGTAGAACGCCACGACCTGGCTCGTGCCACCATTGTTCACCACCCACTGCTCCACGCCGCTCAGGTCGTAGCGGACCAGGACGGCCTCGTAACGGTTGCCCACCAGCGAATAGCCGCTGGCATAGACCGCCTGCTCGCCCTCGGCGACCGCAATCCCGTAGCCGTAATCATCGCTGCCGGAGTCGTATTTCTGATCCCACAGCAGGGTGCCGCGGGGCGAATACTTCATCACGCGGATGTCGTAATTGAGCCCGTTGTAGCTGTACCCGACCACGTAGCGGTTGCCCCACGCATCTACCGCCAGGCCCTGCAAGGACTCGTCCGGGAAAGCGGGCACCGGACCCGCCAAGGAAGTCTCGGCAACCGGAATTTTGTAGGGTTCCTGGAAATCCAGATTCGGCGGCTGCGGATCGGGGATGGGCGTATTCTCTGCCACCTGGATAGTTCCCGCGAGTTCCGACACCAGGCCCGGGGCGCCGCTGTCCATCACGCCCAGCGAGAACGCGTAGCTGCCAGCCTCGGCTGGGGTGCCGTCAACACCGGTGTTACAACCGTTCAACACCAGTCCGGGCGGCAACTGCCCGTCAATGAGTTCACAATCGTAAGGCGGCGTGCCGCCGCGCACGGCCGTCGGCGACCGGTATAAGGCGCCGACCAGCCCGGGTGTAAACTGGGGCTCGATTGTCAACAGGTCGGGGGGCAAGACAGCGATATTGAAATCGCCGGTGGTCGCCTGGCCGTTGGCGGCGGTAACGGTGGCGGTGAAACTGAACGAGCCGACCTGCTGTGGGAAGCCGTTCAAAAAACCGGTGCTGACGAGGCTCAAGCCGGCCGGGACACCGCTGGCGCCGCCCCAGGACAGCGGGGCGGGCGCGCCGACCGCGCTGAGCTGATAGCCATACGGAGTCCCCAGGTAGGCGTCGGGCAAAGTCTCTCCGATGAATACATCACCGGAACTGCCAACTTGTAGGACATAATCCCGCGATCCACTGTTGCCCTGGGCATCCGTGGCGAAGGCCGTCACCGGGAAATCGCCCGCCTGGCCGGGCTGGCCGTTGATGGCGTTGGAACTCACCACCAGGCCCGGGGGCAGGCCGGTGACTTCAATCAGGTAGGGCGGCACGCCGTTTCGCACCGACAGCGCGACCAGGTAATCTTCGCCCTCGGTTGCCGGCGGCAGCGCATCAGGGTCCAGCTCGAGGCGAAGCAGCACGCTCAGATTGTACTCGCGCACCACCAACTGCTGCGGTGACGCCGAATCCCGGGCCGTCACGGTGACCACGTAATCGCCAAGCACATCTGAAATGCCGCTCAGGACAAGATCTGCGCCAACACTTTCGAAGGCCATGCCCGGAGGAGCATCGACTCCGCTGAGTTCGACGGGCGTCAAGCCGCCCTGGGTCGTAAAGGTCATGCTGTAGGGCTCACCGCCCTGGGCGATCGGCAACTCAGGATCGCTCGGCATCAAGCGCAGTTCCGGCACCACACGAAGTGAGTATTCACGGGCAACGCTCTGCGGCGTTCCGCCAGAATCGGTGACCGCAATGTCGATCGTGTAGCCACCCGGCTGGCTGGCGCTGCCGCTCAGGGTCAGCAGCCTGTCATTCAGCGTGAACCCGAGCCCAGGAGGCGCACCCCCTGTGTTGACGTCAAAGGGC
This sequence comes from Lysobacterales bacterium, assembly GCA_041584255.1. Classification (GTDB taxonomy): domain Bacteria; phylum Pseudomonadota; class Gammaproteobacteria; order Xanthomonadales; family SZUA-36; genus JAUIBE01. The sequence goes on along the minus strand of JBFHEJ010000097.1, from coordinate 1,450 downwards.
GGCATGCCGCCTTCGATCATGAACAGGAATTCGTAAGGCTGCCCTGCCACGGCATCGGGCAGAACGGGGTCCGGCGGCGACAGGCGCAAATCCTGGGCGACTTGCAGGGTGTAGGTCTGGCTGGCGAATTGAGAAGGCGTACTCGAGTCACTCGCCGTCAGCTGGATAACGAAGTCGCCGATTTGTGCAGGCGTTCCGGACAATCGCAACTGGCTGCCGACCAGGGACACGCTCATGCCTTGCGGCAGACCCGTGGCCGAAAATCCGTACGGCTCATGTCCCCCGACGATTGAGAATATGGCCAGGTAGGGCTGATTGGCAATTGCATCCGGCAACGGTCCGCTCAGTGGCAGCAACCGCAGGGGGGTGACGACGTTCAACGTGTAATTGCGCTCAATCGTGCTCTGCTGCACGTCGCTCAGGGCGACTCCGATCACAAAATTCCCGGCGGCCTGCGGTGCGCCACTGAGGACGAATTCGGCGCCGTTTTGCTGAAACGCCATCCCGGGCGGCGCACCAGTGCCATTGAATTCATAGGGCGGCGATCCGCCCGAAGCTGAAAAGATGTACGCCTCCGGCCTGCCAATCACCGTGGTCCCCAGGCTTGGTGAGCTGGGAAACAGTTGCAGTGGATCGGGTTGCACGGCGTAAGGAATAGACAGGGAAGTGGTCGCGCTGGCGCCCTGCGCGGAGACAACTATGGCATTGTTCCTGAGGAACCCGCTTCCCGGGGCGGGGGAACCGCCCGCGATAATGTCCTGAGGAGTCACGGTGTAGGTGGCCGTACAAATCAACACTTCCCCGTTGGGGATAAAGTCGTCCGGACACTCAGGTGGTGCATCGACATGGTCGTCCAGCACCATGACACCGGTGATGGTGTCGCCGAAGTTGTTGATGATTTCATACGTGTAATCAACCGGCCCCGGGCCGGTAATCGAGTTGGCGGTTGAGAACTTGTTGAATACCAAATTCCCAGTCGGCGTCATGATCGAGATGGGGAGATTGGCGCAGGTAACGCCTGCAGGCCCATCGGCAACATGAGGGTCCGAAAACCCTGTTCCATCGACAGGATTACACAGCCTGTCCACCGGAAGCGCGTAATCATCGCCACCGCTCCTCAGGACCCTGGAGGGTGCATCCTTTTCCTCTGGCCGCAACGGTGCCCCGGGTTCCGAAGCACGCGCCGAATTTGCCCAGGCACCCAGGTCCGACGCCGATGGTACGGGCATGGCAAAAAGCAGAGCACTCAGACAGCCAATTGCGAAATGTATCGGTCTGCGACTCATGGCAATGCGCATGTCACTTCCCCGGAGGATTGGGATCGGGCGGCACCCTGGAGCCGCTGTCGGTGATATCGGGAATACCGGGCACGGCGACGGTCGGGTCGTCAATCTGCTTGCCGCCGGAAAGCCGGTCCTGGGTGCCACCTGAGCCGATTCCACCGCCATCT
>JBFHEJ010000096.1:0-8093 GCA_041584255.1 Lysobacterales bacterium | reverse complement strand
GAACAGGTCGATGCAACTGGAATTCACCGCGCGGCCCGGTGAGTGGCTGCCAGGAATTCCGGTGGTGATCCTGATTGACCGTGGTTCCGCATCAGCTTCCGAAGTACTGGCCGGGGCGTTGCAAGACCATGACCGGGCGCTGGTCATCGGCGAACAATCGTTTGGTAAGGGCTCCGTGCAATCGGTTTTGCCGCTGCGAAACGGAGCAGGCATCAAGCTGACGACTGCGCGGTACTACACACCGTCGGGCCGTTCTATCCAGGCAGAAGGAATCGCCCCTGACGTCGCGCTCAAGCCTGTTCGCTACATCGAAGACACGGATAACCGGGTGCGGGAAACCGACCTCGACCGCCACCTGGAGCGGGAGAACACCATCGTACCCGAAGTCGTCGACAGGGACTCAGATATGAGCCAGATCTTGAAGGACGATTATTACGTTCAGGAGGCCCTGAGCCTGCTTCGCGGCGCGCGCATCCTGTCGCGCGCTTCGACCAGTCAGGATGATCGCAAAATGGAGTGACGGCCCGATTCTGCGAGGCCCTCGATGTGTTCTACTTCTGTGACCTGGAATTGGGCGGCAGCGGGAATGGCGTTACCTTTTCGCCGGACTGCTGCTCGCGGATCAGGCACTGACCCCGTTTCTGGACTTCCTCGACCCTGAGCACGCTTTGAATCGGCAGATGCAGCACCCGGGCGTCAGCAAACTCGTCACGCATCTTTTCCTCGGTAGGATCGACCACCACGCCTTCGCTACTTTCGAACACCAGATCCGACACCTCGACGAAGCCCCACAATCCACTCGAGGCCACACCCCGGGCGAACAGCTCATAGACCTTGCCATGATTCAAAAAAATAACCTTGAACAGCGGTTTCTTCGCCATTGAAATATTGTGCTCGATCAGCTAAACCGGACCTGTGCCATGGCCCGCACCAGCAGGGCAAACATCAGGCCCAGAGCAAATCCGGCCAGGTGCGTCCACAAGGCGACCGTTTCATTAATGGGGCCGAAGGCGGTATATAGCAACTGCAAGGTAAACCACGATCCGATGACGAGCAAAGCCGGGACGCGGGCAAACTGCAGGTACAAGCCGAGCGGAAGATAAAGACCGATCCGTCCTCTGGGAAGGACCCCGAGATAAGCGCCGACCACCGCAGACACTCCACCGCTGGCGCCGATGATGGGTGTCTCGAGCCAGCCAACCTGCTCGCTGACCATGGCGTTGGCCATGGCGCCCCCCAGCAGGAATATGGCTGCCGTAGCGGCACTGCCGAGCCGCTGCTCGACCGCAAAACCGAAAACCAGCAGATAAGCCAGGTTGCCCAGGAGATGCAGCCAACTGGCGTGGATAAACAGAGCGCTGAAGAGGGTGAGCAGGGACAGATCCCACCACTCCCCAAGGGGCCGTTCGAACAGCGCGTGCATCGACACCGGTTGCATACCGGCGACTTCGATCAGCAGTTGCTGCGTGAGCGGATTGAGTGCTGAATAGAGCGTCAGCAACAGGATACAGATCAGAGCGATCGAGATGGTTGCGTAAGGCTGCAGAGCCCGCTTTTCACCCCACTGGCTGATGATGCCCTGTTGCACGGCGGCGGTTTGATCAGCTTTTTACAAGGAAACGAGTCCGGCGGTAGGAAAACACCGCCCCGTCGCGACGAATCTCTTCGAGAACGACTCCCTCGTGCTCATCGCCTTCCCGCAGCCGTTCGCCATTCATCAGCAGGAATCGTTCCTCCGGCGCCTCGGCGTAGACCAGCACCGTGATGCGGAATTCTGGCATCTCGCTGCGCCACGATTGCGGCAATTGCCAATAACTGCGCGGTTCAAATGAAGACGGTTCTTCCCGCCTCAGTGCCGTCCTGGTCTCCGCCTGCCTCTGCGCCAATTCATCAATCACGGCGTCATCCAGCAACTCTACATCCGACTGGTCGGTATCGTCGCCGGCATCGAGATCGTCACCCGCCAGGACTTGCGCCGCGTCTTCGCCGCTGTACTCGGCAATGCGGTCCGCCGGCGACGCGCCGGCGGCCGCTGCGGACGACTGTTCCAGCGAGACGCGGTTCTCCGAAAGGCGTTCCACCGGCGTACGGGCGTTTGATGAGTCAATCTGGGCCGAAGTCGAGGAGGCCAGTGTGTTGGTGTCCTCAGCGCTGCGATCCTGGACCTGTGCCGCCGCCGGCGCTGGGCCGGCGACAGGATCAGGTGGGGCAGCATACTGGCGCCACCCGAGCCACGCGATCGCAATGGCGGCAAGGCCCATCATGATCAAGGGAACCCACTGGCGCGCCGGCTGACCAGTGAATGGGTCCTGCGCGGAGTGGATCGAGGGCGTTTCCCGGATTTTTCGACGGGCCTCGGACTTTCTAAGCGAATCAAGCAGAATCGACATGATCAGGATTCCTGCGCGGTCAGTTCGTGACGGGCCGCCAGCCGCGGGGACGAAATGGTGGGCGCCATCAAGTGAAGCAGCGTTTCGGGCCCGACAATACCGTCCGGCTCGAGTCCGTGCCTTGACTGGAACGCCTTCAGCCAGGCCTCGAATTGGCCATCAAACTGCCGCCCTCCGGTCCAGGGTACTGCGGCTTGGCCGGCCAATTCCATAACGATCTCAACCGCCTCACCGCTCGCCCCCCTGCGAATCTGCGCTGGCCATCCGGCCGCCTGCGGCCAGGCCACCAGGTAGCGCCCCAACCAGCGATCCTCGATCAGAGTCTGCGGCACCCAACGCGGGCTTTCGCCCGATCCCACCAGCACCTGCGATCCATGCATGCCGCGAAGAAGGAGGTATTGGGGTTGATCACCCAGCAGCACCAGGACCACGGGCAAGCCCAGCCTGCCAATGCGCGACCAGTTACCTTCATCCGTCAGGCAGCCGAATCCAGTCTTGCCCTGTTCGAGGCAGGCGATTCTTATCGCCTCGCTCTGACCGACGTCGTTCCACAGTGTGGCCAGCCCATGCCAGGCCAGGGCGCTCTGCTCGGCCAACCACGATTCGTCAAGGTTCGCGGGTGGTGAAGTCTCAGTGTCGAGCGAGCTCTCGGCCGCTGCCCGCGTTGCTGGCAGCGCCGCGGCCTGCTGGCTGATCTCGGCAGTTGCCCCAACTGCCGCTTCGGCGGTCCCACCGTTGTCTGCCTTGCTGACGGGCCCGCTCAGCGCGGCTGGTTCAGTCGGCGACCCGGGTGGCGAAGCTGAGAACGGCCATCCATACATGACCACGGTCACGATCACCAGGGCCGCAGAGGATGCCGCGGCGACGACCCATGGCCAGCGGTTCACGCGTACCTGCCGTTCGCCCGGGAGTACTTCGTCGGCTGCCGCATGAACCAGGCGCGTCCCGATGACAGGCTTTTCTGCGGCATAACCCGCAGCGAGCGCGCGATCAGCAATGATGTTGATCAGTCTCGGCACGCCTCCGGAACGATGATGGAGCGCTCGCAAAGCCGGGGCGTTAAATGGATATCGTTCGGCTCCTGCGACCTCGAGCCGGTGCTTGACGTAGGCGGCAGTTTCGTCCTGACCGAGTGGCGCAAGGTGGTAGCGCGCAGTCACACGCTGTGCGAGCTGCCGCAAGTCCTGGCGTTGGAGCAGGTTACGCAATTCTGGCTGGCCCAGCAGCACCATTTGCAGCAACTTGTGCTTGGCGGTTTCGAGGTTGGTCAGCAAACGCACTTGCTCCAGCGCTTCGGGGCTCAAGTTCTGGGCCTCGTCGATCATCACCACGATGCGCCAGCCCTGGGCGTGCTTCTCCAGCAGGTAGGCATTGAGCGCGTCAACCAGTCCCTTGCTGCTGTTGGCTATACCACCGGTGTCGATACCAAGTTCTTCGCAAATAGTGGCCAGCATTTCCCGAGGCGTCATCAGCGGGTTGAGGATCAGGGCAACCTGGGTCTTTTCTGGCAACTGCTCCAGCAGGCAGCGGCACATGGTGGTCTTGCCGGTGCCAACCTCACCGGTGAGCTGCACAAAACCACCAGATCCGCCCTGCCCAACGCCGTGCAGGAGGTGCGCGAGCGCATCGCGGTGTGCATGACTGAGGTAAACGAAGGAAGGATCCGGCGTAATGGCGAAAGGCGCCTCGCTCAAGCCGAAAAATTGCAAATATACCGTAGACATCATCTGTACACTTCTTGCAGCCCTAGTCGTCCAGCGACATCAGGCTGGCGTTTCCACCCACCGCGGCGGTATTCACGGTCAGCGTTCTCTCGGTGGCGAAGCGAAGCATGTAGTGTGGACCCCCTGCTTTGGGTCCGGTTCCGGACAATCCTTCGCCGCCAAACGGCTGCACGCCGACGACGGCGCCGGTCATGGTGCGATTGACATAGCGGTTGCCGGCCAGGACTCGATTGGCAACCTGTAATTGCGTTCTGTCGATTCGGCTGTGCACACCCAGGGTCAGGCCGTACCCGGTTGCGTTGATGTCGTCGATGACCGAGTCGAGGTCGCGGGCCCGAAAGCGTACCACGTGCAAAACCGGCCCAAACACTTCACGTTCGAGAGTACGGATTGAATCGATCTCGAACGCACAGGGCGCAAAAAAATGGCCATCCAGTCCCTTCGGGACCGGAGCCCGCCCAATCAGCCTGGCCTGCGACTCCAGCGTTTCGACATGGCGCTCAAGGATGCCGAGCGCTTGCTGGTCGATGACCGGGCCAACGTCGGTGACCAACATCGCCGGGTTGCCAACCACCAACTCCCGCATGGCGCCAGCCAGCATCTCCAGCACGCGATCGGCGATGTCTTCCTGCAGGTACAGGACCCTCAGCGCCGAACAGCGTTGCCCGGCGCTCAAAAATGCGCTGCCGATCACATCTTTGACCACTTGCTCGGGCAAAGCCGAGCTGTCCACGACCATGGCGTTCTGGCCCCCGGTTTCGGCAATCAGCACCGCTAGCGGCGCGTCCCTGTCGGCCAGCGCCTTGTTAATCAGGCGTGCCGTTTCCGTGGAGCCGGTGAAAGCCACGCCAGCAATTCGTGGATCCGACGTCAGCCGTGCGCCGACGGTTTCACCATCCCCCGGGAGTAGCTGCAGCGCCCAGGGCGGGACGCCGGCTTCGTGCAAGAGGGCCACGGCCTTGGCTGCGATCGCCGGGGTTTGTTCTGCCGGCTTGGCCAGTACGGTATTGCCTGCCGCCAACGCAGCCGTGACCTGGCCCGTGAAAATCGCCAGGGGGAAGTTCCAGGGACTGATGCAGGCGAACACACCCCTGCCGTGCAAACTAAGTTCGTTGTATTCGCCGGTGGGTCCGGGCAACTCGATCGGCTGGCCGAAATGCCGGCGGGCTTCACCCGCGTAGTAACGGCAAAAATCCACCGCCTCGCGAACCTCGGACACTGCATCGTGAACCGTTTTACCCGCCTCCCGTGCACACAGCGCCATCAATTCCGGCATCTGCGCTTCCATGAGTGCTGCCGTGCGTTCCAGCATTGCAGCGCGGTCAGCGGCGGGTGTCCGGTCCCACTGCTCGGCCTGGTGCATCGCCGAGGCGATTGCCGCGTCCACTTCCTCTGGCGTCGCATACCTGACTTGCCCGACCTTGTCTGCGCGCCTCGCAGGATTGACGATTTCGAGCGAATCGCTGACGCCATTGTCCTTGCCCCGGCCCGGAGGTTCGGCCAGCACGGGTGCGATCTCCCAGGTTTGACCGGCAAAAGCCTGCATGGCCTCAGCCAGCCCCTGCAATTCGGTCATGTTGGCCAGGTTGAAACCTCTGGAATTGAGTCGGCTGTCGCCGTAAAGGTTTATTGGCAATGGAATTTTCGGGTGCGCCACTGGCCGGGTTGCTGCAACCTTGGCCAAGGGGTCTCCGGCCACTTCCTCGATACGCAGCGATTCATCACTGATGCGGTTGACGAATGACGTGTTGGAGCCGTTTTCCAGGAGCCGCCGGACGAGGTATGGCAGCAGGTCCTCGTGGCTTCCCACTGGAGCGTAGACCCGGCATGCCTTGTGGAATTTGTCGCTCTCGAGGACCACCCCGTACAGGTCTTCACCCATTCCATGCAAGCGCTGAAACTCGTAGTCGAGCCGATCGCCTGCCAATTCAGTAACGACAGCAATCGTGTGGGCATTGTGGGTGGCGAACTGCGGATAAAACGCAGTCCGGTCGTCCAGCAATCGGCGGGCGCAGGCGATATAGGCGACATCGGTATTGGGCTTGCGCGTGAATACGGGGTAGCCAGCGTATCCCTCGACCTGGGCGTGTTTGATTTCGGTATCCCAGTACGCCCCCTTGACCAGCCGCAAGGGAATTCTCTTGCCAAGATCCCGGGCATCCTGGGCCAGCCACTCCAAAACCGGGTAGGCTCGTTTCAGGTAGGTCTGCAGGGCAAATCCGAGCCCAGACCAGTCATCCAGTTCATCGTGCCGAAGTACGCGGCGGAACACATCCAGGCTGAGCATCAGCCGATCGGCTTCCTCAGAGTCGATGGTCAGCGCCATGTCGGCGGAGCGCGCCATTTTCGCCAGTTCAAGCACGCGCGGCGTCAGCTCCGCCAGCACGCGTTCGCGTTGAGTGTACTCATACCGCGGATGCAGTGCCGAAAGCTTGACTGAAATGCTTGGTGCCGAGTAGATGTCCTCGCCAGCCGCCCTTTCCCGCCTGGCGATCGCGGCAATGGCGGATTTGTAAGCCTCGAAGTATCGAGCGGCGTCAGCAGCCGTGAGGGCCGCCTCGCCAAGCATGTCGAAGGTATAGCGGAACGCCCGATTTCTGCGTTTCTGACCACGTTCCAGGGCCTCTTCGATGGTTCTGCCCATCACGTATTGGAAGCCCATGATGCGCATCGCCTGTCGTATGGCGGAGCGGACCATTGGCTCACCGCTCCGGCCGACCAGGCGCCGGAGTGCATCACCCAGATTGAACGACCTTCCCTCGCCCAGGCGCACGAGCTTGCCGGTCAACATCAAGCCCCAGGTGGAAGCATTGACCAGGATCGACGAACTTTTACCCAGGTGCGCTTCCCAGTCGGCATCCCCGAGCTTGTCGGCAATCAATTTTTCAGCAGTATCATCGTCCGGGATGCGAAGCAGAGCCTCGGCCAGACACATCAGCACCACACCCTCTTCGGAAGACAGGTCATATTCCTGCATGAATGCCTCGAGCACGCCCTGCTCTTCCTTGCGCGAGCGCACTTCTTCGACCAGCCAGCGTGCCAGCGCATTGACCTTTTGTGACTGGGCTGGCTCAAGCTGTGCCCGCTCGAGCAGATCGGATACCACTTCCGCCTCATTCCGGTGATAGTGCCGATCGATTGCCTCGCGCAGTGAAGCGCCGGCCTCACTCTCGGTGCCGAAACTTGGGGACAGAAAATCGAAGACCACGCGGTCGTCCATACTGGAAGCCATCTCCTGGGAATACCTGATTGGACCGCCAAACAGGCCCGCCCGTGCCGGTTTGCAGGCGGCAAGTTTACCGTGAAATCACCGGCGGCGGACAGCAGGCCGGTTTTCCGGCCGACACGCGCCGCTTTCCTTGCCGCCCTGCACAGGCGACGGATAGAATACCGCCCTCGTGGTCGTTATTGAAAACAGCCAGGGCGGTTGCACCGTCCGAATCCAGGCCAGAAGCCACTTTTCGCTCGGCGTTGGTGGGCTTCTGACGCTGATTATTACGCTGAGCGGCCTTACCCTCCTGTTGGCGACGATCGCAACGGTGTTGGGATACTGGCCGATTCTCGCGATTGCGATTCTGCAGGTTGTCTTGCTGGGCATGGTCCTGGTGCGCGCCTGGAAGTCGGCCTGGACTGTTGAGACAATCACCGTTGGCCCGAAATCCATCGCCATCCTGCAGGAACGATACGCCAGCAGTTGCCGAACGAGGCTTCAATCCGCCTGGGCGCGAGTAATTTTGGAGCAACCGCCCGTTCGCTGGTATCCGCCAGTCCTGTGGGTTAGGTCGGGTGGAAAAAAGGTCCAGCTGGGCGCATTTCTGAACACGACGGAAAAGCGCGAACTGGCCGAAGCGCTGCGCAATGCCATTGCCCGCCATAGCACCTGGCAGCACCAGAAGATCGAGGTTAGCTAAAAACCTAATGAAAAAACCGAATATCGTCATCGTGACCCTGGCGGTCACCGCGGCCGTCAGCGCCGCTT
>JBFHEJ010000095.1:0-8211 GCA_041584255.1 Lysobacterales bacterium | reverse complement strand
GTGGCCCTGCATCGTCTCCCAGGGGTATTTGCACCTGTCCGGCGAGGTGCAGCGCGTCGCCGTCGCCGATACTAACGCGGCTGACATCGACCATCGCCTCCGTAAGCTGCACCTGCGCGTCGGCTTCGAGCGCACGTTCTGAGAAGTTCCGGTAGAAATCCTTCAGAAGTAGCTCGCCATTGGTCAGTGCCGCCTGCACCGCGACCGCCCCGTGAGTGGCTGGTTTTAATCTGGCGTCCAGTCTCGCCGTAACGCCCAATCCTGCGTATAGCCCGTCGGGTGAGTCGAATTCGGCTTGCTCAATGCGAACGGCTCCGCTGGCCTCAACGGGCCCGTCTCCAGTCTGCAATAGCGTCGCTGAACCGCTGATTCTGCCGGCTGACAGCCAGGAGATGGCCGGAACGCGGTTGCCCAGAAATGCCAGTGCCGCGAAGTCCTGCTTTGGTGCATCGAGCGTGAGTCGCAGGTCGTCATCCGAAGTGGTGAGCTGTGCGCTCCAGCGCATGGCATCCAGCGATCCGTGGGTCTCCGCGAATAGTTGCCCATTGGAGTAAGTTACGCTGGAGAGCGTGCCGCGTAATTCCGGCCAGCCTTGGAGCACGTGCAACGACCATGTGCCTGAGCTGCATAAAGACTCGCCGACCACAAAAATGTCACCCGGGCAGGTTGCCGTCAATGGTCCGTAGGCCGCCGTGCCGTTTTCGACCGTGATGGCCTGTACACGAACTGCCACGGCCGACTGCGTGCTGGTAAGCCGAACCCCATTGAGGTGGCTGTTTCCCAGACTGAGGCGCTCGACTTCAAGGGTCCACGGCGGTAGCGCTGCGCTAACCGAGGCGGCAAAGGAGAACGTAGCCAGGTAGAAAATGCAGCGCAAACAGAGGATGAGCACGATGAAACGGCGTTCAGGCTCGTGAAATCAGGCGCCGCATTTCGCCGACCGCTTCGCCCAGGCCCACAAATATGGAACGGGAAACAATCGCGTGTCCAATGTTCAGCTCGACCATTTGTGGCAGGCGCGCGACAGGCTGGACATTGTTGTAGTGGAGGCCGTGTCCGGCGTTGATCTGCAGACCGAGCTGGTGCCCCAGTATGCAGGCCCGGTGAAGGCGCTCCAACTCGCCCAGCTGCGCGTCGCCCTCCAGTTCGGCATATGTGCCGGTGTGCAATTCGATCACGGGCGCGCCGACTTGGGCCGCCGCCTCGATCTGCGCGGGATCGGGATCGATGAACAGCGAAACCCGTATCCCGTCCCGCTTTAGCTGCGATATGGCATCGGCAATCTGGCGTGCGTGCGCGATGACATCCAGTCCGCCCTCGGTCGTCAATTCCTGCCGCTTTTCCGGGACCAGGCAGACATCGTGAGGTTTGTGCCTGACCGCGATCGCCAGCATCTCATCGGTCACCGCCATTTCCAGATTGACGCGCGTCTTACTGTTGGCGCAAAGCTGAGTGACGTCGTTGTCCTGTATGTGACGGCGGTCTTCACGCAGGTGCACGGTGATGGAATCTGCCCCCGCTTTCTCGGCCAGGGCAGCAGCCTCGACCACGGATGGGTACACCGTGCCGCGGGCCTGGCGCACGGTGGCGACGTGATCGATATTGACTCCGAGAAGTACGGACATAGGCGCTATCAACGGAACAGCTTGTGCGAAGCAAGGGGTTTGTCCCCCAGATGATAGCGAATGAGACGGCGCATGAGCAGCTTCAGTTCCCTTTGCTGGTCGGAAGCAATCTGTCCAGTGCGCAAGGCGATCAGTGCAGCGCCTGACACCAAATTCGTCGCGGAATCGCCGGAATGTTCGTGGCGCACCGGGCCGGACTCCGGCAGATACTCGTACCAGGCTCCCTCCTGCACGGGATCGCGGGAGTCGTATTCGCGCTCGAGCTGCATCCCCAGGCCCACCTCTTGAAGCAAGTCTCGCTCGAACACGCGCAACTCCGGCTCGATCGCCTCTCCAGAAGCAAGAGCGGCGAGAAGACCGCGGTATTGCTGGAACACTTTCGGATGTGGGTCAGAGCGATGCAGGAAACGCATCAGAAGCTCATTGGCGTACAGGCCGCACATCAGGGCCTCGCCACGCAACGGCGGCAAGGTCGCGACTTCTTCGGCACCGGTCAGCGTCCCGAGTTCGCCGCGCAGACTCCAGCTCAGCATCAGGGGTCTAAATGGCTGGAGAAGATTTTTCCATCGTGATCGGCTTGCTCTCGCCCCCCGCGCGACCAGCCCGATTCGCCCGAATTCGGGCGACAGAACCTCCAGTAAGAGACTGGTTTCCCGAAAATGCCGCGCGTGTAACACGTACCCGGGTTGCTGAAGAACACGCATGAGAAGGGCCTAGGCGAGTTCGTCAAATCCCAGTTTCTTCAGCAGCCGTTCGTCGTTGGACCAGTTGCGGCTGACTCGAACCCAGGTTTCGAGGAACACCTTTTCGTCAAAAAACGCCTCCAGCGCCCGCCGTGCCCGTGTGCCGGCTTGTTTGAGCGCTGCGCCCCCTTTGCCAATCACGATTTTCTTCTGGCTGTCTCGTTCAACCCAGATCACCGCGCCTATCCTGATCAGGCCTTTTTTGCGCTTGAATGATTCGATTTCAACAGTCAGCGAATAGGGAATTTCTTTGTGCAGTCGTTCCATCAACTGCTCGCGAATCAGTTCGGCGGCGAGGAAGCGCTCACTACGGTCTGTGAGCTGGTCTTCGTCGAAAAATGGCCGCGAAAAAGGCAGCGCCTCGGTCACGGCAGCATCGAGGTCCTCCACGCCCTCGCCCTTCAAGGCCGAGACGAGCAGGACCCGCTCAAAGCGTCCACCGCTGGCGTGTTGATCGAGAAACTTGAGCAACTCGGATTTCCGCGGGACCTGGTCGATCTTGTTGACGACCAGGTAGACCGGAGGCCGAATTTTCTCCAGGCTGCTGGCCACGGCTTCGTCCTGCCTGGTCCAGTGGCCGGCTTCGACCAGGAACAGCACCAGATCGACGTCGACGAGGGAAGCCCGAGCGATGCGGTTCATGTACCGGTTTAACGCCTTTTTTCCCACCTTGTGTATTCCGGGGGTGTCCACGTAGACGGTTTGCCCGCCTTCGTGGGTCCTGATGCCACAGATCCTCTGACGCGTGGTTTGTGGCTTGGCCGTGACGATGCTCAGCTTCTGGCCCAGGATGCGATTGAGCAGCGTTGATTTACCGACGTTCGGCCTTCCCACCAGCGCCACGTAACCACTGCGCGGCGTATGCGCGTTTTCCTGTCGGCTTTCCGAATTCGACACGGCTGGCCTCAGCTTTCCTTCAGAAGACCGAGCATGGCCTCGGCAGCGGACTGTTCCGCCTTGCGGCGACTTCTCGCCACCGCTGTCGTACGCTGCTGCGCATCGCCCAGTGAACAGCTCACGGTGAATTCCTTGGCGTGGTCTGCACCACGCTCTTCGACCAGGCTGTACAAGGGCAGTGGGCGTCCCCCGGCCTGCAGAAACTCCTGCAATCGGGTCTTGGCGTCCTTGAGCCGCTCGACGTCCGGCAGGGACTCGATAGCCGTGCCGAAAATGTCGAGGATCACTTGCCGACAGGCGTCGTAGCCACCATCGATATAGATCGCACCGATGACCGACTCCAGCACATCACTGAGGATCGAGGCCCGCCGCCGTCCGCCGGTCTTGCGCTCACTGCTGCCAAGGTTGAGGTGATCGCCGAGGCCGAGCTGTTGGGCGACCTCCTTGAGGGTCTCTGCCCTTACGAGTCTGGCGCGCATGCGGCTGAGATCGCCCTCGGGGGCGCCGGGATGAAGGAAGTACAGACGCTCGGAAATGACCAGGTCGAGTACACTGTCGCCGAGGAATTCTAGGCGTTCGTAATTGCGCTTACCGGCGCTGCGATGTGTCAGCGCCTTTGCAAGCAGGCCGGGGTCGGAAAAGCGGTAATTGACCCCGGGAATGATGTCGGTCATTGCCTCAGTATGACAGTTCGATCGAAACTGACCACGACGTCGATGTTGCCGACCAAGGGTTTACGTACTTCATAGGCCACGCGGACTTGCACGCCGTCCTGGCGCTTCACCTGAATATCGTTGCGCTGGACGTTGTCCGTCGCATAACTGACGTAAAGGCTGCGCATGATGCGCTCGCGAATGGCTGCTGGGGACAGCCTGGCGGCCATTGGATCTTCCTGCAGGCGCTCCATCGCGCCCACGACAGCGTGGTACTCCAGGTATAACGGAACCAACCGCATCCCGACGTAGGCGAAAAACACCACCAGAGCCAGGACCAAGGCGAATCCGATCAGTGTGAGTCCTTGCTGTTTACGCATCTTCATGTGCGGTCACCCTTTTTTCCATGCAGACACCTGCCCCAATACTATAACCTTTTACGGGCCTCAATGGATGCCATCGCCGACCCTCGACAGGTCGCCGCAACCCTTGTTCATGTCAAAGTTCAGCCAGATTCCAACGGCGCGTCCCATAAGGTTTTCTTCCGGTACGAAGCCCCATTCGCGGCTGTCATTGCTGCGGTCGCGATTGTCGCCCATGACGAAATAGTGCCCGTCGGGCACCACCCACTGTCCGTCACGACTCCCCGACGAGTCGTGCAGCAGGACTTCATGGGTGACGGCTCCGACCGTTTCTGAATAGCGCATGGCGTCGCCGCGAGGCGTGGCGCACTTGACGTCCTGGCTGCTATAGCGGCCAATTTCCTCGAACTCGACAGGCTCGCCATTGACATACAAACGCTTGTCCCGGTAACTCACGGTATCACCCGGCAACCCGACCAGGCGCTTGATGAAGCTGACACTGGTATCGACCGGGTAGCGAAATACAATGACATCACCGCGCTCGGGTTCACTCACCGAGAGAAATTTCGTATTGAGGACCGGTAACCGCAGGCCGTATATGTACTTGTTGACGAGGATGAAGTCACCGATCAGGAGCGTCGGGATCATCGATCCGGACGGGATTTTGAACGGTTCAAACAGGAATGAACGAAACAAAAGGACGATCAACAATACCGGAAACAAAGAGCGGGAGTATTCCACAGCGACGGGTTCCCGCCGACGCATCCGCTCGCCTCGCGCAATGCGGTCCATGCGCCTTCTCTTGAAAAACAGACTGTCGATCAGCCAGATCAGCCCGGCGAGAAAGGTCAGAACCACCAGCAGGAGCGTAAAATTGGGATTCAGATATTCCATCATTATTTCTTGTTCTCACTTTGCAGCACTGCAAGGAATGCTTCCTGTGGAATTTCCACACGGCCCACTTGCTTCATCCTTTTCTTGCCTGCCTTTTGCTTCTCCAGCAGTTTGCGTTTGCGTGTGACGTCACCGCCGTAGCACTTGGCGGTAACGTTTTTACGCAAGGCCTTGACCGTGGTGCGGGCAATGACCTGGGAGCCGATTGCCGACTGGATGGCCACATCAAACATCTGCCGGGGAATGAGCTCTTTCATTTTAGAAGCGAGCTCTCTTCCCTTTCTCTGCACATCTTCACGGTGAACGATCAGTGACAATGCGTCCACCCTGTCACCATTGATCAGAATGTCCAGGCGCACAAAAGGGCCTTCCTGATATCGCAGGAACCGGTAATCGAAAGAGGCATAGCCGCGACTCACGGACTTCAGTCGATCAAAGAAATCCAGTACGACTTCCGAAAGCGGCAATTCGTAGCGTATCGAAACCTGGCTGCCCAGATACTGCATGTTGATCTGATGCCCGCGCTTTTCCTCGCACAGGCCGATCACGGCGCCGACATAGTCCTGCGGAACCAGGATATTGGCTTCGATGATGGGTTCGCGGACCTCGGCGATCTCGTTCGCAGACGGCAGTTTGGCCGGGTTTTCGAGGCTGACGACGCTACCGTCAGATTTGAGCACTTCATAAATGACTGTCGGTGCTGTGGTAACGAGGTCGAGGTCATATTCGCGTTCCAGCCGCTCCTGCACGATTTCCATGTGCAGAAGGCCGAGGAAACCGCAACGGAATCCGAAACCCAGCGCTTCTGAGGTTTCCGGCTCGAAATGCAATGCCGCGTCATTGAGCTGGAGGCGTTCGAGCGCCTCCCGAAGGTCGGGAAAATCGTCGGCATTTGAAGGAAACAGCCCGGCGAACACACGCGGCTGCACTTTCTTGAATCCCGCCAGAGGCTTCTCGGCGCCGCCCTTGGCCAGGGTGATGGTGTCACCAACGGGGGCGCCGTGCACCTCCTTGATGCCGGCAACCAGGAAACCGACCTCCCCGGTTTCCAGCCTGTCGCGTTTTTCACGCTTGGGCGTAAATACCCCGAGCTGCTCGACCTGGTGATGCTCGCCCAGCGACATCAGGCGGATCTTGTCGCGGCGACCGACCGAGCCGTCCACGACGCGTACCAGCGATGTCACGCCCAGATAGTTGTCGAACCAGGAATCAATGATCAGGGCCCGCAGTGGTGCCTCCGGATTGCCCCTGGGCGGCGGGATCTTCTCGACCAGGGCCTCGAGCACCTCGGCCACGTTTTGCCCGGTCTTGGCGCTGACTTCGAGCGCATCGGCGGCCTCGATGCCTATGATCTCCTCGATTTCGTTCCGTACCTTGGCAGGTTCGGCAGACGGCAGGTCGATCTTGTTGAGCACCGGGATGACTTCCAGGCCCAGTTCAACCGCGGTATAGCAATTGGCGACGCTCTGAGCCTCGACGCCCTGTGCGGCGTCCACCACCAACAGCGCGCCTTCGCAGGCGGCCAAAGAACGGGATACCTCGTACGAAAAATCCACATGGCCCGGGGTATCGATGAAATTGAGCTGGTATAACGTGCCGCTGCGCGCGGTGTAGTCGAGAGTCACGCTCTGGGCCTTGATGGTGATGCCGCGCTCACGTTCGAGTTCCATGGAGTCGAGCACCTGCTCGAGCATCTCGCGTTCCGTCAAGGCGCCGCAGATCTGGATAAACCGATCGGCCAGGGTCGACTTGCCGTGATCGACATGGGCAATGATCGAAAAGTTGCGTATGTGTTCCTGGTCCATTGCGATCCGGGCGCGGGCCGATCGGCCTGTGGGCCTTCATGGCGGCTTCTGAAAAAAGGCCATCCGTCTCAGACAAAACGGATGGCCTTTGTCTGGAAGCCATCACTGGCGGCTTCGTGAAAGGCGGAATTATAGCTGAACAGAGGCGCTCGGTTCAGGCGGCCCGCACGCCCCTAACGGCTCCCGTCAATCCTCCGTTTCTGGCGTGTAGGCGAAGAAGGTCGAATTACCGTCTCGCATGATGCGAAGCGCCACCGCCTTGCCTTCCGGCAAGTCGGCGACAATCTCCTCGAAGTCATCCATATCACTGACCTCGCGGTTGTTGATTGCCATGACGATGTCGCCGCGACGCAGCCCAGCGCGGTAAGCTTCGTCGCTCTCTACTTCCGCCACCAGCACGCCGCCTTCGAAGTCATCAAGATCGTCTCGCAGGCTGCCGGGGACGGGCTGCACCACAATGCCGAGCGCATTGCTGCGGGATTCGGCGGCCGTTGAGGCCTGCAAATTTCCTTCATCATCGGTTTCCAGTGCGTCCAATGTGACCTCGAACACGCGCTGTTCACCACTGCGGCTGACGAGCACCCGGACATCGGTGCCCGGCGGGTTGGCTCCGACCAGCGGTGGCAGGTCGCTCCAAACTTCGATGGGTTCGTCGTCGAATTCGAGAATAACGTCACCAGGTTCGATGCCTGCCCGTTCGGCCGCCCCGCCCGGGTTGAGGTCGGTCACCAGCGCACCGACGGTGCGATCCAGGTTGACGGCTTCGGCGTATTCCCGGCTCACCTGGCCGACGATGACGCCGAGCAGCCCGCGCTCGACCTTGCCTGTAGTCCGAAGCTGCTCGATCGTGTTGGCGGCGGTTTCGATGGGTATGGAGAACGACAGCCCCATGTATCCACCGCTGCCGCTGAGGATCCAGGAATTGATGCCGACCACTTCGCCGTCCATGTTCAGCAGTGGCCCGCCGGAGTTGCCACGGTTGATGGCGACATCCGTCTGAATGAAGGGCACATACTGCTGGGAGTTATTGCTGCGGCCTTTGGCGCTGACGATGCCGGCGGTCACCGTTTGTTCAAACCCAAAGGGTGAGCCGATTGCTGCAACCCATTCTCCGGGCTTGAGAGTCTTGGAGTCACCAAATTTCAGGGCGGGTAATCCTTCGGCTTCGATCTTCAGCAGCGCGATATCACTTTGTGGGTCCGAGCCAATCAGTTCCGCCTCGAACTCCCGAC
>JBFHEJ010000094.1:0-8215 GCA_041584255.1 Lysobacterales bacterium | reverse complement strand
TCGAGCGCGCGCGGACCGAGGGGGTGCGCGCGCGGGGCGTGTCGCAAAAGCGGCTGAAAGAGGAGGCCGGGCTGATCTTTGTCGTCACCGACATGAATATCCGGTTCCTCAGGCCGGCGAGAATGGATGACCTGCTCGACGTCAGCGCTGCGGTGTCGGAAGTGGGCAGGGCGCGGTTTCGCTTCGCTCAGGAGATTCGCCGCGATAACGATGGTGAATTGATTGCCACGGCCGATGTCGGAGCGACGATTCTGCAGGAACATAATTACAAGCCCGCGCGCATGCCCGCGTGGATCAAATCGGAGTTGATGGATGAATGAGTTAGCCACTAACGATCTGCAAATCTGGCAACTGATTCTGGAAGCCAGTTGGCTGGTGCAGGCGGTCATGGCTTTGCTGCTGGTCGCCTCGGTGGCGTCGTGGATGATCATTTTCCGCAAGCGTCAGGCCCTCAAGCAGGCGATCAAGGACGCTGATGCCTTCGAAGAGCGGTTCTGGTCCGGCGCGGACCTGACCCAGATGCACGAGAGCATTGCGGCGGGTCACCGCAAAGTCACCGGCATGGAGCGGATTTTCGAAACCGGCTTCACCGAGTTCAAGCGCATGCGCGAACAGGCCCGAATGTCGGCGGCAGCCATGGTGGAGGGCGCCCAGCGTGCCATGCGCATCACTTTGACCCGTGAAACCGAGGACCTCGAGCACCACCTGGAGTTTCTCGCCACCGTCGGCTCGACCAGCCCCTATATCGGCCTGTTCGGCACGGTATGGGGCATCATGACGTCCTTCCACCAGCTCGCCAACGTCAACCAGGCCACCATCGCCATGGTCGCGCCGGGTATTTCCGAAGCCCTGATTGCCACCGCCATGGGTCTCTTTGCGGCCATTCCGGCGGTGATCGCCTACAACCGTTTCAGCAACCAGGTGGACCGCCTCGAAGTGCGCTACGACAACTTCAAAGAAGAGTTCTCGAGCATCCTCGAGCGGGAAGCGCACCGGATGGCACGGGACTAGGACAGGCGATGGACACCACGCGCAAACGCCGCCGCCCCATGGCCGAGATCAATGTCGTGCCCTATATCGATGTCATGCTCGTGCTGCTGGTGATTTTCATGATCACGGCGCCGCTGCTTAATCTGGGCGTCGAGGTTGAGTTACCCAAGGCGGACGCCGAGCCGATGGACGTGGAAGAAAGCCAGGAACCACTGGTCATCACTGTGTTGCAGAACGGCGACCTGTACCTCAACGCCGGCGGTGACCTCGACGGCACGTCGGGCGGGCTGATTGACCCGGAGACGCTGGTCGACACGGTTTCCGCCATCGTGCGCCGCAATCCCGACATCCAGGTGTTGGTGGGTGGTGATGAACGCGTCAGCTACGGTGCGGTCTACGAGGCTATGGTGTTGTTGCAAAAGGCAAAAGTACACAAAGTTGGCCTCATGAGCGATCCCCTGGATACGGGTCAAAACGGGAGCCGGGGCGGGGGGCAGGACGGCGACGGGTGACTCTGGATTTCAGGGAGTTCGGACGCCAGGCCCAGGCCTTTGCCCTGGCCCTGTCGGTGCATGTACTGGCGGTCCTGCTGGTGGTGCTGGGGACCATGGACTGGGTGCCGTTCCGACAGGAACAACCGGTGGGACTGCTGATCGAAGCGGTGATCGTCGACACCAGCGCATTGCAGCAGCAGCGCGAGGAAGCCCGCCAGGCGGCTGAACGCGAACAGTTGAGGCAGGATCGTTCGCGTGAACTGGAGGCCCAGCGGCAGCGTGAGCAGCAGCGTCAGCAGGAACTCGAGCAGCAGCGCCGCCAGCGCGAACTTGAAGAGCAGCGCCGGCGCCAGGAGCAGGACCGGCTGGAACAGATCCGGCGTGACCGCGAGATGAAACTCGAAGCCGAGCGGCTTAAGCAGGAGCGCGAGCTTCAGCAAATCCGGGAAAAACGTGAAAAGGCCGAGCGCGAAGCGAAGCTGGCCGAGGAGCGGCTGAAACAACTCGAGGCGCAACGCCAGCAGCGCCAGGAACAGGAGCGGCTTGCCGCAGAAGCGGAGGCGCAGCGCGTGGCGCAACAGCAGGCCGAGTTTCAGGCCGGGCAGGTCGCAACAAAACGAGACCAATACATCATCGCGATTCGGCAGATCGTGACGCAGAACTGGCTGAGACCGCCGACGGCTCAGCCGGGATTGAAGTGCAGGGTCGACGTGGTGCAGATTCCGGGCGGGGAGGTGATTTCGGCCAATGTCAGGAATCCCTGCAACGCCGACCCCGTCACCCGGCGCTCGATTATTGACGCCGTAGAGCGGGTCGGCAGTTTGCCCTATCGCGGCTTCGAGGATGTTTTTGAACGTGAGATCAATTTCTTATTCCTTTATGACGGTGACTGATTCGATGACCAAAACGACAAGAATACTGGCCGCGGCGTTGCTGCTTCTTGGCTGGGCCTGCATTGCACACGCCCAGCTCGAAATCGAGATCATCAGCGGCAATCCCAGCGCGCTCCCGATCGCCATCGTTCCGTTCGACTGGGAAGACCCAAGTCCCGAACCCATCGCGACGGTGTCGCAGATCGTCAGCAGCGATTTGTATCGTTCCGGGCTGTTCGACCCCATGGACGAAGCCGACATGGTCGAACGGCCGCGCGACGCGGAAAGCATTCGTTTCGGCACCTGGCGTTTGCTGCAGGTCGACTACATCGTCATCGGTAGCGTGCGTCCCACCGCCGACGGCAACGGCCACGACATCGTCTACCAGTTGTTCGACGTGCACCGCCAAGAGCGGTTGATGTCGCAGATCACCACGGTCGGGGAGGGTGATTTGCGGTTTGGCGCGCATCGCGTTGCCGACGCCATTTACGAAGCGCTGACCGGCGTCCCGGGCGCTTTTTCGACCCGCATTGCCTATATCACCTCCACCGGTGAGGGCAATGATCAGAATTATGAACTTGTGGTGGCAGATGCCGACGGCTATGGGCCGCAATCCATCGTCGGCTCGCCCGAACCGCTGTTGTCTCCGGCGTGGTCGCCTGACGGATCGCGCCTGGCCTACGTCTCGTTCGAAAAGGGCAACTCGGCGATTTATATCCAGAACGTCGCTACCGGCGCCCGTGAACTGGTTTCCAGCGGTGCCGGAATCAATGGTGCGCCGGCGTTCTCGCCCGACGGGAAGCAGCTCGCCCTGACCCTGTCGCGTACCGGGAATCCGGAGATTTTCGTCATGGAACTGGCTACCGGGCGGCAGTCGCAACTCACCCAGCACTGGGCAATCGACACCGAGCCGGTGTGGTCGCCGGACGGAAACACCATTTATTTCACTTCCGACCGGGGCGGAAAACCGCAGATTTACAGCATTTCGCCCCGTGGAGGCACCGCTCAGCGGGTGACCTTGCAGGGCGAGTACAATGCCCGCGCCAGCGTGGCGCCGGATGGCCGAAAAATAGCGCTGGCGCACGGGCGAGGAAACGAGTATCGTATCGCGGTTTGGGATCTGGAAACGGAAAGAATCACAGTCCTTACGCCAGGTAACCTGGATGAGTCCCCCAGTTTTGCACCCAACGGCAGCATGGTGTTGTATGCCACGCGCGAGGGTGGGCGCGGGGTGCTCTCCGCTGTTTCGGCGGACGGAAGCGTCCGGCAACGGTTGGTACTGAGCGAGGGGGACGTGCGGGAGCCCGCGTGGTCTCCCGTTATCAGGTAAAATTGAAACTTGGGCAATAGGCTGCCGTCTAAGCAGCCGGTAAAAATACCAGGAGGAAAGAATGAACACCGCTCTGCGCTTTGCGCTTGCATTGATCGTTGCCTTCACGCTGGCGGCGTGCAAGTCAACTCCGGAGCCGACTGAGGCACCGGTGGAGGACACGTCGCCTGCGCCGGCACCAACGCCCACGGAGACCCGGGGAGCCCCCGATCCGCGGGACTACACCGATTCACGCAATTTCGACAACCCGGAAAGCCTGCTCTCCAGGCGGGTGATCTACTTCGACTTCGATAAGTCGACGGTGCGCCCGGAATTTCGTGACATGATCTCGGCCCATGCCGCTTACCTGGCGTCCAGCGGAACTGCTCGCGTGACGCTGGAAGGCCATGCCGACGAGCGCGGCACCCGCGAGTACAACCTCGGTCTGGGTGAGCGCCGCGGTAATGCCGTTTCCGGGCTGCTTTCAGCCCAGGGTGCGCGCGGCAACCAGGTCTCGGTGGTCAGCTATGGCGAAGAACGTCCAGTTTGTCGTGTCAGCGATGAAAATTGCTGGGGACAGAACCGCCGGGTGGAGATCGTTTACACCGCTCGCTGATCATGGTTTTGGGTTCGATCCGATATACGAAGATGGCCAGCCTGGTGCTGGCCATCCTCGTTTTCAGTCCGGTGAATCCGGCCCTCGGGCAGGAACCGGCGCCCGCATCGTCAGTGACCGCCGACCTGGTCATCCAGGTTCAAGAGCTCCAGGACGAGGTTCGGCAGTTGCGCGGCCAACTCGAAGATTCCCAGCGCGAGCTGGAAAATCTCAAGCGGCGCCAGCGTGACCAGTACCTCGATCTCGACCAGCGGCTTTCCGATTTGCGCAACGCGCAGCCGGTTGGCAGCCTGGCGCCTGTACCGGGGCGCGCTGACCCGTCACAGTCAGAAGCGAGCGTGGTTGACAGCGGCACTCCACCAACGTCGCCGCCGGCGGACGTTCCCGAAGTTCGGGCGCCTCTCGAGGAGGCCGCCCAGCCTGTTGGCATTGGCGTGCCCGAAGTCGCGAGCCGCGCGGCGCCAACGACTGCGCAAGCCGAAAAAGAGGCTTACGACACTGCCTTCCAGGCGCTCAAGGAACTGCGGTATGCCGATGCCGCACAGCTTTTCCAGCGATTCCTGGAGCAGTACCCGCAAAGTGACTTTGCTGACAATGCGCAGTACTGGCTGGGTGAGTCTTATTACGTCACGCGAAACTACCAAATTGCCCTCGGCGCCTTCCACGGCCTGGTCGAAAATTACCCTGACAGCCCAAAAGTAGCCGACGCCCTGCTCAAGATCGGCTACACCCATTACGAGCTGAAAGAATGGGATCAGGCGCGTGACGCGCTGACGCGCGTGGAGCAGGAGTATCCGGACACCACTTTGGCACGGCTGGCGGCGAGTCGGCTCAGGTCCATGCGGATGGAAGGCCATTACTAGTGCCTCCGTTCCCTGCTCCGCATCCGGCAGCGCCCGAATGCGAACACGCTTAGAGTGAACACTATGAGCCGAACTACAAAGATTCTCGTATGGTGCGTCGCGTTATTGGTGGCCGCCTGTGTCGGCGGAAACACGCGCGATGAGAAGCGTGCAGCCATCCATAACATGAAGAGCGACGTCCTGTCACAACTCTACAAGTCCAAACCCAACGTCCAGGCGCAAGTTGCCAATGCCGCCGGGTACGGCGTGTTCAGCAATGCCAATGTCTACCTCATCATTGCCAGTTTCGGAGGCGGCGTTGGTGTGGTTCACAACAACCGCACCGGGGCGGAAACCTACATGAAAATGGGCGAAGCGGGCGTCGGCCTCGGGGCGGGGGTCAAGGACTACCGCCTGGTGTTCATCTTCCACACCGAAGAGGCGCTGGATTACTTCACCGAATATGGCTGGTCTTTTGGTGGCCAGGCGGACGCTGCAGCCAAGGCGGGTGATAAGGGCGGGGCCGTCGGCGGCGAGATCGTGGTCAACAACGTGACCATCTACCAGATCACCGAGGCCGGCCTGGCGCTGCAGGCGACGGTCAAAGGCACCAAGTTCTGGCGTGACGGCTCGCTTAATTGAGCCGCACTG
Source organism: Lysobacterales bacterium (assembly GCA_041584255.1). Lineage (GTDB taxonomy): Bacteria > Pseudomonadota > Gammaproteobacteria > Xanthomonadales > SZUA-36 > JAUIBE01. The sequence continues at coordinate 2,441 of JBFHEJ010000094.1, read as the reverse complement.
CACGTCCCGAAAAGCGCCGCGTCAGGCATCGCCGCTGATCACTCAAGCTCCCTGACGGTCATCCAGGAATAGCCGCTGGTCGCGAAGCAGTTTTCCGCGATTGCCGGCACCTGTCAGTTTCTTCGCGGCGGTATGATCAGTCCTCGTGGTCGCGGTCGACGTCTCCTGAAGGGTTGTCGGTCACTTTTTCCTTGAGGCCGGGTAACAGACTGAGCGTCGTGAACGTCAGAAGAGACAGCACGATCGCAATTTCGAAGCGATGAAAGGCAACGGCGATGCCGATTGCTCCGGTGGTCCAGAGACTGACAGCGGTCGCCGTTCCTGTCACCACTTTGCCGCTTTTGAGGATGGCGCCGCCGCCAATAAAGCCCATACCTGTAATGATTCCGCTGAGCACTCGCGCTTCGGCGTCGCTGGTTGACAGCGCCTCCATTCCCACCAACATGAATCCACAAGTCGCCACACCGACCAGCGGGAAGGTGCGCAGACCCGCCGAGCGCTCGTACTTTTCCCGATTCCAGCCAATAGGGAATGCCAACACGTAGGCCACGCCCAAAAGTGTCAGGTGGGAAAGCACGATATTCCAGTCAATTTCGAGGAGGTTCATTGGTAAAGGCCAAGTAAAGCGCCCGGACCAAATGAATGGCCCGTGACCATGATGATGGGAACATCGAACTGAGATCGGAATTCTTTAGCAACGTCGACGCCATCAGCGGTGCCTTCGATCTTAAAATCGCATACCACCACTTCTGGCTGCAGCGCGTCGGCTTTTTTGAGGGCAGTCGACCCACTGCGCGCCACATCCACACTGTGGCCACGGAATTCAAGGAACCGCTGCATGGCTTTCGCGGTTTCCTGCTGATCCTCAACGATGAGAATGCGCAAATGCTGCGACATTTTTTCCATCATGTGACGATTTGTGTACCCCACTCACTATGCTATCAATGTGAATTCAAGTAGTCGACCAGATACCCTTTGGCTGATGGATGAACGATCTTTTCGGCTATTCGCTTCATCCCCACATTCAAGCAGGAATTGTGCCAATCCATTTGGCCATGTATTCGCAATCCTGGCGCCAAACCACTAGCGACCCTGGCGCCCGGGCAGGCATGATTTACACAAACGAGTAATAAATACCGGCTTTGGCTGGGCAACCCGCACTACAATTGAGTGATGGCCGAATCCCAGACAAGTCGCTACGTTCCCGAGTCTCGCGAAGGGATGCTCAAGATCACCGAGGTCTTCCACTCGCTGCAGGGCGAGGCGGCCCAGGTCGGCCTGCCGACGGTGTTCGTCCGCTTGACGGGCTGCCCATTGCGCTGCCAGTACTGCGATACCGCCTATGCCTTCACCGGCGGCGAGTGGATGCATTTCGATAACATTCTCGCACGCGTCCGGTCGTTCGATACGCCTTACGTCTGCGTGACTGGCGGTGAACCCCTGGCGCAAAAACGTTGCAGTGAATTCCTGAAACTGCTGTGTGATGAAGGATTCCGGGTGTCGCTGGAAACCAGCGGTGCGATGGACATCGATCTCGCCGATGAGCGCGTCTGCCGGGTGATGGACATCAAGACGCCCGGCTCCGGCGAAGAACACCGCAATCTGTGGGCCAATATCGACGCCCTCACGCCCAACGACCAGGTCAAGTTCGTGATCTGCTCGCGCGAGGACTTCGATTGGGCGTTGGAAAAAATCCGCCAACACCGCCTGAACGAGCGTTGCGAGGTGCTGATCTCGCCAAGCTGGGGCCAGGTCGAGGCTTCGGAACTGGCGGAGTGGGTCCTAGATTCGCGAGCGCCTGTCCGTTTTCAACTGCAATTGCACAAACTGCTTTGGGGAGAGGTTGCCGGCCGCTGAGCGGCCGGCTGCGTTCGCCAGGTCGCGCCCCGCGAGATTCGCCCAGACGAATGACCGGTTTATTGCAAGCCATACGATGCTATAATCGCACTCAGATTCGCCAGTCCCGCAGAAGGACGGCGTTCGCGCTCTCACAAGTTGCTTAAGGAGTGGGCAATGTTCAAATTCGCCGTTCGCGTTTTACTCTTCGTTTGTGTCCTTTTTTCCACCAATTTGCTGCTCGCGGACATACAGACCCGCACCCTCGCAGGCACGGTCGCGGCGACTGACTGGACCAATCCGGGCAATGCCGCCAGTATCGACGGGGCGTGTACGTTTCCCAACGACCTGAGCCCCGACCCGATCCTTTTGACCAACTGGGGTTTCGCGATTCCGGCGGGTGCCACCATCAACGGCATTTCCGTTGCCGTGCAGGGTGCTTCGACCGCAGGTACCAACATCATCCAATTAATCCAGGCTGGCACCCCGCAGGGCTCGACCTTCGACGCCATGATTATGGGCGGTGCTTGTAATGGCACCCAGGCGGTCGTTGGTGGTGCCACCGAACTTTGGGGGCTGGCCTGGACCGACGCGAGCATTAATGC
>JBFHEJ010000093.1:0-8261 GCA_041584255.1 Lysobacterales bacterium | reverse complement strand
CTGCCCGAGGGCATGGTCCGCGTGCAGGGCGCCGAGACACCACAGGGGTCCATTGTTGACTTCTTCATCGACCGCTTCGAAGTCACCAACGAGAAGTACCAGGCATTCATCGACGCCGGCGGTTATGAGAATCCTGAATTCTGGACTCATCCCTTTGTCGACCAGGGCATTGAGCTGAGCTGGGAAGAGGGTATCGCCCGGCTTAAAGACTCCACCGGCCGGCCGGGCCCCGCGACCTGGATAGGCGGACACTTTCCCGACCGACTGGGCGATCACCCGGTTTCGGGGGTGAGCTGGTATGAGGCGGCGGCCTACGCCCGCTGGGCCGGCAGGGAACTACCGACCGCGGCCCACTGGGGCCTGGCGCGCGGCGAATACTCGCCGCTGATCGAATTTCCGCAACTGGGCGGCTACGCCACCTTCGCGCCCTTCAGCAACATGGGCGGCAGCGGCACCGTGCCGGCTGGCAGCCTCCCCGGGGTGACGGCTTATGGCGCCTACGACCTGGCCGGGAACGTGCGCGAGTGGTGCCACAACGACGCCAGCCTCGGAAAGGTGGTGCGCGGCGGCGCCTGGGAAGACAACCCTTACGCCTTCGCAAACCTCAACCACGCCCCGCCCATGACGCGCTCGCCGGGCTACGGTTTCCGCACCGCGCTATACCCCGAACGGGCGGCAATCCCGCAAACGGTCTTCGCCACCCTCGAGACCAGCCCGCCCCAGGACTACAGCGACTTCGAGCCGGTTTCGGACGAAATCTTCGAGGTCTACATGAGGCAGTTCGCCTACGATAAAGGCGACCTCGGCGCGCAGCTTCTGTCGGTCGACGAGAGCGCCGAAGCATGGGCCATCGAGCGAGTCTCGGTCAAAGCCCCCTATGGCGATGAGCGCCTGATCATCAACCTGTTTCTGCCGACGCGCGCCGCGCCGCCCTACCAGACCGTGGTGTATTTCCCGGGATCGGCCCCGATATACACGCCGTCCAGCGAGGACCTCAACCACTATTACGAGATCCCGCTGTTCCTTTCCTTCCTGATGCACAGCGGCCGGGCGGTGGTGTTCCCCGTCTACCAGGGCACCTTCGAGCGGCGGGACCCGCGGTTCACGTCGCTTTTCCCTGGTGCGCCGACCCATGCCTACACCGAATTCGTCACCCAACTGGTCAAGGATTTCCGCAGGACGGTCGATTACCTCGAAACCCGCAGCGACATCGACAGCAGCCGGCTGGCGTATTACGGCATGAGCTGGGGCGGTCACATGGGCGCATTGATCCCGGCCGTCGAACATCGCGTCGACACGGTGATACTGGTGGCCGGTGGGCTGCTCGACATTGGCCTGCCCGAGGTCAACGCAAAGAATTACGTGTCTCGCATCGAGGCGCCGTTACTGATCCTGAACGGCCGCTACGACACCACCCTGAGTTACGACGGCGCGGCCCGGCCCATGTACGAAATGGCCGCCACCCCCGAGGCGGACAAGTTGATCAAGGGTTACCCCACCGACCACATCCCGCCCAAGGCGGAATACGTCAGGGAAATTCTGGACTGGCTGGATCGCTACTTCGGACCGGTTGCCGCACAGCAGCGGCCGGCGGTCAATCCGGCAGCTTCACATTGAATTCGACGGCATCGAGCTGCGCCGGCGATTTGCCGAGACGCTCGAGCAGCGGCAGCCAGCGGGGATCGTCGTGGATATTTTCGAACAGCGACTCGATTGGCAGGTCGCCGAGTCCCGGATCGTCATACTCCACTGCCTTTTCCAGCCACTCGAACGCGCGATCGGCATCGCCGCGGTGGGCATAAACATAAGCGATGTTGTAAGCCGCATCGCGTGGGTGCTCGTCAATCAGTTCGGCCAGCGTGGCATCGGCCTCGTCAACTCGCCCCAGCGCGTAATAAACCATCGGCAGGCTGATGATGCGCCACAGCGACTGCTCGCGCATCACCGATTCCAGGGCAGTCTCGGCATCGCCATTGAGCATTTGGGCCTCGCCAATCAGCGAATGTACCCCCACGCGTTCCGGGCTCAGGCTCAATGAGCGCTGAAAGGCGGCAATGGCCTCGTCGAGGCGGCCGCTGTAACGCAACATCAGCCCCAGGGTGTAGTGGGCGTTGTTGTTGAGCGGATCGAGCCGGACCATGACCTCGGAGACCGCAATGGCCTCATCGAGCCGCGCCAGGGTGCGGTACAGGGCCGACAGATTGCGCAGCACCTCGATATTGCCGGGTTCCAGTGCCATGGCCCGTTCCAGGTGCCGCGCTGCTCTTTCCATATCGCGCCCGCGCGACAGCGCAATGTAGCCCTTGATGGCATGCGGCCCCGCCAGTGCCGGATCAAGCTCAATCGCCCTGTCGGCCGCTTGCAGGGCCCGGGGAAAGCCCTCGTCGACAGCAACCGTAATCATGGATGCCTGCTGCACTGAGTTGAGCGCCAGCCCGTCCCAGGCCGGCGCGTAGTTTGGGTCAATGCTCAGCACCTCCTGATACAGGGCATTGGAGCGTTCCAGGGCCTCGACCGAGTTTTGCCGCCCCAGTTGCCGCGCCTGCAGGTACAGCGCGTAGGCCTCGGGCTCGGTTTGCTGGGCGGCCGGCGCGGCGCCGAGGAGCTGGACCTTCAACTCATCCACCACCGCCGCGGCGATTTCGTCCTGGATGGCGAAAATATCGTCGAGCTCGCGGTCGTAGGTTTCCGACCACAGGTGGTAACCGTCCCTGGCCTGCACCAGCTGGGCGGTGATGCGCACCTGGTTGCCGGCCTTGCGCACCGAACCCTCCAGTACGTGGGCGACCTTCAGGCGCTGGCCGATTTCGGGGATATCGAGCGCCTCGTCCTTGAGGGCGAACGAGGAGGTGCGCGCCGCGACTTGCAACTGCGGGATCTTGGCCAGCAGGTTGAGCAGTTCCTCGGAAAGGCCGTCGGCGAAATAGGCATTGGCCTCCTCTTCGCTCATGTTAACGAAGGGCAGCACGGCGATGGATTGATCGGGGTGGACCTCGTCCCCGGGCTTGGCCTGGGGCACAGCCGGCGCTTCGCTGGCGTCGGCCGTGATTTCCTGGCTGGTGGTGGCGCCCGGCGCCGGCTCGCTGTCTTGCGAAAGGTAAAACTTGTCGAAGGCGAAGTAGGCCACGGCAATGGCCAGCACCATCATGATGGAGCGATCGAGCTTGCGCGCGGTGACGTGCGTGATTGACTGGTCGCGGTCGATCTCCGACTCGCGCTTGATACCCTCGGGGGTGACTTCGTAAGCCCAGGAGAAAAACACCACCACCGGGAAACCCAGCGCCAGCACCACGGTGAGGGTCTGCATCACCCAATCGGGGGTTCCGAAAGTGCCGAGTAGAACGTCGGCAACTTCCAGCAGCAGCCAGCTCGACACCAGGTAGCCGATGGCGACACGAAAAACGTTGCGGCGCTGCAGTTCAGAAAAAAGTGACAATGGCTGTCTTCCCGGCGGCCTGGATTGACGTCAAGCGTAGTCGCTCGGCCCGACGATGCCAACCATTCCCGGCCGCATGGTCAAACCGCTGTCGGACCGAGGGTCTACCCCGTTCCGCGGGTACGGGTGTTGCCGGGACTGGCGTTGTTTTCGATGAACTGGATGATCAGGTCGGCCACGTCCTTGCCAGTCGCGCCCTCGATGCCTTCGAGCCCGGGGCTGGCATTGACTTCCATCACCACCGGGCCGTGGTTGGAGCGTAAAAGATCCACGCCGGCCACGTTCAGGCCCATGATTTTCGCCGAGCGCACCGCCGTCGAGCGCTCCTCCGGGGTGATCTTGGTGAGCTTGGCGGTGCCGCCGCGGTGCAGGTTGGAGCGGAACTCGCCCTCTTTGCCGCTGCGTTTCATGGCGGCCACCACCTTGCCGCCGACGACGAAACAGCGGATGTCGGTGCCGCCGGCTTCCTTGATGAACTCCTGCACCATGAAGTTGGCGCCGAGCCCACGAAACGCCTCGATCACGCTCTCGGCCGCCTTGCGGGTTTCACCCAGCACCACGCCCACCCCCTGGGTGCCTTCCAGCAGCTTGATCACCACTGGCGGATCGCCGATGAAGTTGAGCAGGTCATCGGTATCGTCCGGCGAATTGGCAAAGCCGGTGACGGGCAGGCCAATGCCCCTGCGCGATAGCAACTGGAGGGCGCGGAGCTTGTCGCGGGCGCGCGTGATGGCGGTCGATTCGTTGAGCGAGTAAACACCCATCATCTCGAACTGGCGCACCACGGCCGTGCCATAAAACGACACGGAAGCGCCGATGCGCGGGATGATGGCATCGAGGCCGGTGATCGCCTTGTCCTTGTAGTGAACGCTCGGCCTGTGACTGGTGATGTTCATGTAACAGCGCCGATGGTTGATGACCTGGACTTCGTGGTCACGGTTCTTTCCCGCCTCGACCAGCCGCTTGGTGGAATAGAGCTTGGGGTTGGTGGATAAAACGACGATTTTCAAATTCAGGTTCCTTTCAGGTTGTCTTCCACCGCCCGGCCCAGCGCCGGGTCGTGGATGGAGGCAAATTCTTCGACCGCTTCCTCAGCTTCTTCCACGCTGGAAAATGTGGCGACATGAAACAGGGCATCGCCTTCATGCGCCATTGGCAGGTTGCTGCGGCCAATGACGATGCCGTCAAACAGCGCCTTGACCGGCTCCTCGACATCCCCCAGCGGGTCGCTGACGAGCGCGAGCCTTTGACCCTTGGTGACCGCTGCGCCGAGCCTGGCTTTTTGGCTGACGATGCCGCTCACCGGCGATCTGATCCAGCGCGTGGTGCGCGCCACCAAAGCCGGCTGTTTTTGGCTGCGTTTGGAGCGCCGGATCATGCCGATTTCCGCCATGATGTTGAGCACCCCGCGAATGCCGGCGCGGATCGACAGTTCATCGAAGCGTAGCGCCTCGCCCGACTCGTAGACCACCATGGGAATGTCCTGGCTGGCGGCACAGGCGCGCAGCGACCCGTCACGAATCTTGGCATTGACGATGACCGGCGCGCCGAAGGCTTCAGCCAATGCGACGTTCTTCGGTTCATCCAGGCAGGCCCTGATCTGCGGCAGGTTGGAGCGATCGATGGCGCCGGTGTGGAGATCGATGCCGTATTCGCACTTAAGCACCACCTGGTTGAGAAAGGTGTTGGCCAGCCGCGATGCGATCGAGCCCTTGGCGCTGCCGGGGAAGGAGCGGTTGAGATCGCGCCGGTCGGGGAGATAACGCGATTGATTGAGGAAGCCGTGGACGTTGACCACCGGCACGGCCAGCAGCGTGCCCTTGAGAGAATTGAGCGCCTTCCTTTTCATCAGCCGACGAATGATCTCGACGCCATTGAGTTCGTCGCCATGAATGGCGGCGCAGATAAACAATCGTGGACCCTTCTGGCGCCCATTGATCACCTGCACCGGCATCGACACCTTGGTGGTGGTGTACAGGTCGGCCACCGGAATCTCGATGCTCTTGCGGGTGCCGGGTTCAACCGTCTCCCCGCCAATCTCTACCGCGACGTTGTTGCTCATTTCAGCCGTTTGCCCTGCAGGTAGGAGCTGGCCGGATCGACGACGGCCCGACCGTTAATGGCCGTGCGCCCCAGCAGCATGCGAAACATCATGTTATCGCGCGCCGTCAGGGTGATCTCCGCGGGCCACACCTGGTCGCCAATATGCACGTCGGTTTCAATCACCCATCGCTCCTCTTTGTGCCCGCCTGAATCCGTGACCATGCGCTGGTCGATCACCTCGGCAATGCATTCGACCACCCGCTCGTCGTCGCGCTGCATCGGGTGGATCTTGAACCGGACATAGGGTTTGCCCTGGTCCTCGAACTCCGAGACCTCGAAGGCATGCAATGCCGAGGTGCGCGCGCCCGTGTCGACTTTGGCCTTGATCCGGGGGATGCCGAGGCCGGGCAGCCCGACCCATTCACGCCAGCCCAGTTTCATGATCGAATCTGAAGTGCAGATCTTTGATGCCTGCCCGTGTGGTTGACGCCGCAGAAAAGCTGGATTCGGCAACGGCGCGTTGTTCTGACCTACTCTATCAGGCTGGCCTGCCCGCCACCACAGACCAGAGCGCCGCCCCGCCCGCGGCCTTAGCGCTGCCCGGCGACGGCTGCGCCGTGCTCACTCGCCTGCCGGCACCCACCCCGCCTCGAACATCCCCTCGATTATCGCCGGGTTGTGCTCGGCCTCGATCACCGTGGTGGTGTTGAGCCACTCGCCGGTCACCCCGTTGAAGCTCTCCTGGCGCATGAAGCGCAGCACGCCATCGAGTAATTGCGGCGCTTCAAGCCGTGTTTCCACCGTAATCTCGAGGGGGTCGACGCCCGGATGAAAAGCGCGCTGGTCGCGCCCGCGGTTTATTCGGTAAGTATCCTGGTCGATGAAATAATCGCGCCAGTGGCCGTCGGCCAGCGTCACACGGACCTGCCATTCGGCCCCGGTATCGGTTTGCTCTGCACCGATCAATTCCACTTTCGCGCCGCGCGCCCGCACCTGCTCGATGGTGTAAAAGTGCCCGGGCAGCTCGATGCCGTGGCGCAGCGCGGCGGTTTCCTTTGCGCCCACGCACTGGCCCAATTCCTCGGCCGGCTGATCGGGCCGCCATTCCCAGGCGCACTTGGCGCCGAGCCCCTCGGCGTACACGCGCTGGTCCTCAGCGTAGATGTCGATGCGCATCCGGCCATCGCGGGTGGCGTGGTAGACGCCCTCCACTTCGAAGGTCGGTTCCTGGATGCGCAGGCGCACCCGCAGGGCGTCGACCTCGGCGTAGGCGTCGCCACCATGAGCCCTGGCGTTCTCGGCCAGGATGGTGTCGAGGTCGGCGGCAACGACCGTCGCGGCGAGGGCCAGCAAGGCGCCGGCAAGGCAGATTCTTATCATCGGCTTGTCCTTTTTCAATCAGAACTCCTTTGACGCGCGACACCCCCGATCGGTCACGCGCAAGATGCAACCATCCGGCACACCCCTTAACCCTGCTCGCGGGCACTTTCGCAATCCACACAGCGCGTGGCCGTGGGGTTGGCCTCGAGCCGCGCCGCGGCAATCGGCTCGTCACAATCGAGGCAATCGCCATACCTGCCGTCGTCCAGGCGCCGCAAGGCGGCGTCGATGCGGGCCAGTTCCACCCTGGCGCGCGCCTGCCCGGCCTTGGCCATGGCCTGCAACTGCAGGGCATCCATGCGCGTCAGGCGCCCGGTGCGCGCCTGGTCGAGTTCCACCACCTCGCTGGCGTCGGCACGCGACTCGGCCACCGCCTCGATGGCTTCGCGCATCGCCAGCAGGCGCTGGCGCGGGTCTGCATGGTCGCCGGTTCTGTCCATGGACACAGTTTAAAGGCAATGCAGTTCTCCTATAATCACCCAATGCGCCAGTTCTTTACGGAATTAAGGCGCCGCAACGTCTTCAAAGTCGCGGCGCTGTACATTGTCGTGGCCTGGCTGATCCTGCAGGTCACCGATGTCTTCATGGGCATCCTGCCGTTGCCTGAATGGACCAGCCACCTCATTTTCCTGCTGCTGGTGATCGGCTTTCCGCTGGCGCTGATCTTCGCCTGGGCCTTTGAGGTCACCCCCGAAGGCATCAAGCGCGAGAAAGAGGTCGACCGCGAACGCTCGATCACGCCCATGACCGGCCGCAAGCTGGATTTCTGGATCATCGGCGTGCTGGCGGTCGCGCTGGCCTATTTTGCCTGGGAGCACGACTGGTCGGGTGAAGATGAGGACCTAGAGGCTCCACCACAGGTTGCCGAAACGGGCGGCCTCAAGACCATCGCCGTGCTGCCCTTCGTCAACATCAGCGAGGACGAAAACAACACCTATTTTTCCGACGGCATCTCCGAGGAAATCCTCAACGTGCTGGTCAAGGTCGACGGCCTGCGCGTCACCTCGCGCACCTCGTCGTTCGCCTTCAAGGATTCGGACGCCGGCCTGCCGACCATTGCCCAGGCGCTGAAAGTGGATCACGTGCTCGAAGGTTCGGTGCGCAAGTCCGGCAACCGCGTGCGCATCACCGCGCAGCTGATCGACGTGCCATCCGACTCACACCTGTGGTCGGAGACCTACGAGCGCGAACTGGAAGACATCTTCGCCATCCAGAAGGACATCTCGCACAGCATCGTCGAGGCGCTCGAGGCCACCCTGGGCACCGCCACCGCGGCGATCGCCGATGAGCAGGTGCGGCTCACTGACAACGTCGAGGCGTACGAGGCCTACCTGCAGGGCAAATACCGCCTGCACAACCGCGGCGCACTCGGTGCCGAAGGGCTCGAAGAAGCCAAGGCGCT
>JBFHEJ010000092.1:0-8302 GCA_041584255.1 Lysobacterales bacterium | reverse complement strand
CGCGCGATTCTCGACGGCGAGGCTGACCTGGCGGTTCATTCCATGAAGGACGTGCCCTTCGAAATGACCCCCGGGCTGGCCATCCGCGCCGTTCTGGAGCGGGCCAATCCAAGCGATGCCTGGCTGAGCCTGGACGGCACAGGCGTCAAACAACTTCCACCCGGTTCGCGGGTTGGTACCAGCAGCCTGCGCCGCCAGTGCCAATTACTGTCGCTGCGGCCGGACCTTAGCGTGGTCAGTCTTCGGGGTAACGTCGACACGCGCCTCGGTCGGCTGGAGGAAGGCGGCTTTGACGCCATCATCCTGGCCGTCGCCGGGCTGGAACGGCTGGGTCTCGCCAACAGGATTAGCCACGAACTGGCCGCTCCCGACTGGCTTCCGGCGCCTTGCCAGGGGGCGATCGGCATCCAGTGCCGGGCCGATGATCGGGCAATCGACGCAGTCATCCGCAAGCTCAACCACTTGCCGAGCGAGCGCCAGGTTCAGGCCGAGCAGGGGCTTTCAAGAAGGCTCGGGGGCAGCTGCCAATTGCCTCTTGCGGCGCTTGCCGACCCTGGAGCAAACGCCACGATTGCTTTGCAGGCGATGGTCGGAAGCTCGGACGGGCAAACACTGCTGCGAGCAACCGCAAGTGCCGCCTCGCCAGAGGCGGCCGCAGAGCAAGCCGCAGACGCACTGCTGGCCCAGGGCGCAGATGCTATCATCCGCGCCGAGCTGAGCCGGCCCGATCATTGAAAGGCGCGAAGGTGAATTTTTCCCACGTTCTCTTAACCCGCCCCCGACGCGAGTCCGAGGAACTGGCAAGAATGCTGGCGCCGATGGGTATCAAAGGAATCGTGCAGCCCGCCCAAAGCTTTGAACGGCGGCAAATCGAACCCGCCGAGCTCGATTCTCTGGAATCCGCAGGGGACGGCGCCCTGCTGGTTTTCACCAGCCCCCGCGCGGTTGAATTCGGGCTGCCGCAGTTGCCCACACGCCTGCTGGCGGGCGGGCGGATAGCGGCCATCGGCCCGGCGACGGCCCGGGAGTTGCAGGCGGCAGGCAGGCGACCGCACATCGAGCCGCTGGACGGATACACCAGCGAAGCGCTACTCGAAGCTCTCGACAATTTGCCAAGCCCCCAGCCGGCGGCGGCGTTCGTGGTCTGCGCGCCGGGAGGACGGGACACCCTGCTGGAAGGCCTGGCCAGCCGTGGCTTGAATGCGCGCCCGCTCTGGGTTTATGAGCGTCGCACCGCAGAAGTCGATCCGGCTTCCCTGGAGGCGATAGCGGGCGCCGATCGTCTGCTGAGCGTATTCACCAGCGGCGACGCCATGCAGGTTATGTCGCAGCGGCTGCCGCCTGCTGCCTGGTTCGCCGTTTGCCGAGGTGAATGGCTTGTGGTCTCCGGGCGTCTGCGGCGCCTGGCGCGGGCCTTTGGTCCTTCGGCGGTGCACATCGCCGGCGGACCGCAAAACACCGATCTGGCAACTGCGATACGATCACTCAGTTGAGGAAGGAATCATGCCGACGGACGAAATAATGGCTGTCGAGGACGAAGGTCTGGAAATTCCCAACCAGGAAAAGCGAGGCTCGGGTGCACTGGGGGCATTTGCGCTATTGCTTGCCCTGGCGGCATTGGCGGCGTCCGGCCTGTTGTGGTGGCAGGAGCGCCAGGCGGATCCGGAGATCGATCCGGCAAGGGCCGCGCGCCTCGACACCCTCCAACGCGCGCAGGAAGTCAATGCCCAGGAAGTCCAGGGCCTTGCTTCGCGCCTGCAGGACATTGAATCCCGCCCTGGCGACGGCGACCAGGATGCTCTGCAGTCGGCGATGGCCGCGCAGGCCGAGGCCAGCCAGGCCCTGGCGTTGGAAGTCGAAAACCAGAGGGCCTACGCACGGTCCTTGCAGCAGGCTGTCGAAGCCCTACAGGTGCGGCTGACGGCGTTGGAAGCCAGCCTGGCTGCACTGGCGCCGCAGCGCGACGCCGCACCGGACCGTTTCGACCTTGCCTCGGTGGAGTACCTGCTGCGGCTTGCTCCCGAGCGCCTGGCGCTGTTTCATGATCTGAAGTCAGCCGATGAGGCACTTGCGCTCGCGGATGCGAGGCTTGCGGCGATGGACAATCCGCTGCATATCGTTCTGCGCCAGCACATCGCCGACGCCCGCAGGGAACTGGCCGACACCAAATTGCCCAACAGCGTCGAAATTTCAGCATCGCTCGATGCCCTGCAGCGACAAGTGCCGCGCCTGGCGTTCGCCGATGACGACCGGGGAGACGATACCGACAACGCTCAGGCGACTGAAGCGGCGGCCAACCAGGGCTGGTGGGCGCGGCTCAAGGCTTCGCTCGCGTCCCTGGTAACGGTTCGCCGCAGCGCAGCGGAGCAAGCCTTGCGACTCAGCCTGGAGGACCGGGACATGCTTCGGCAGGGTCTGTGGATGCAGCTCGAGGCGGCCCGCCTTGCCCTGATGCGACAGGACCAGCAGGCCTGGGCAGACGCCCTGGGGCGCGCAAGCGGTGTGCTCGAGCGTTGGTTCGATCCGTCGAGGGCCGAGTACGGGGCAGTCCGCCAGGGGCTGCAAGATCTTCTGGCGACAGATGTTTCACCGGACCTGCCCGATATCTCGGGCCCCTGGGCTCAACTGCAGCTCATTCGGGACCTGCGCGTGCCGCCGCCCGCGCCGCCGCCATCGGACAGCGCACCGCCTTCGGTGGCTGCGCCGGATGATGCCGAAACATTGCCTGCCGGGCCCAACCAGGAGACTGACGGGAAAGCGGGTGTCGAACCTGCCGCGGAAGCGGACAGCGGCGAGGGCGAACTGGATCAGTCAGAGGCAGACGGATCGCGATGAAACGCTCTTTTGCGCTGCTGATCATTGTTTTCCTGGTACTGCTGGCCGCCGCGCTGGCGCCGCTGTTCAAGTCCGATCCCGGGCTTGTCCGGGTGCATATTTTCGGGTGGACGATCGAAACCAGCGTGTTGGTCCTCGTGATCGCTGTGCTGCTGGTCTGGCTTCTGGTTTCATTGCTGTGGCGACTGTGGCGTCTTCCCGCTGAGACCGCGCGTCGCGTATCGGAGCAGCGGGCGCTGGCCCAGCTCGAAAAAGGCTTGCTGGCGCTGACCGAGGGCGACTGGCGCACGGCAGAGAAGGCGCTTGGCAGATCGACCACGACAGAGGGCAAGAACACCGCACGGTACCTCGCGGCGGCCCAGGCAGCCGACGGTCGCGACGAGATGGAACGGGCCGACTGGTACCTCGAACAGGCCGACTCAGGCGGGCGTAAGGAGCGCTTCATCGTCGCGCTCACGCGGGCCAGGATTCTGAGTGGCAACTCGCGCTTCGAAGAGGCGATTCCTCTGCTTGAAGACCTGGAGCGTCGCCGCAAACGCCACCCCCAGGTGCTCAAGCTGCTGGCCGAGTGTTATCGCGAAACTGGCGATTGGGACGGTCTGCAGCGCATTCTGCCGGCCCTCAAGCGCGCCGGAGTGGTGGACGATGCCCAGGCCGATGAGTTGACGCTGAAGGCTGCCGTTCGCCGGCTCAAGCAGAGCCAGGACCTCGAGGCGCTGCAGGCGGCATGGCGGGGACTGAACCGCTCCGTGCAGCGTATGCCGGAAGTGGTCAGGGCTTATGCGGACCGGGCCATAGAACTGGGCGGCCCCGAGCTGACGGAGGACGTGCTGCGAACCAGCCTCAAGCGCGAGTGGAACTCGGCCTTGTTGATTCCCTACGGGGATCCGGGAGCGGAAGACACGGCAAAACGTCTGAAGCAGTGTGAGAAATGGCTCAAGCTGTACCCCGAGGACCCGATGTTGCACCTGGCGCTGGGGCGACTTTGTGCCGGTGAGGAGTTGTGGGGCAAGGCGCGAGAGCACCTGATCCGCAGCCTGGAACTCGAGCCGTCGATCGGCGGCTATGATTCACTCGGCCAACTGCTCGAACGCCTGGGCGAGCTGGAAACCGCGATGGCCTGTTTCCGCAACGCATTGCGGATGAGCCAGGGCAAGCGCCCGGATCCCCTGCCGGGGGACCCGGCCAAGCTCGGCCCTCCAACACCCTGAAGCGATACCTGAAGAGATGGATGTGCAATCCAGGTTGGCGAGCGAAGTGAGCCAGGAGGATTGCCCAAAAGACATGTCGAGCACAGCCGCCTTCGCTGGCAGGCTTTCAGCCACCAGCGGAGCAGGGAAGCGAGACACTATCAATGTGGTTTTGAAAGCACGCTGATCGGCACATCCAGTCCAAATTCGAAAGAGTCGTAAAACAGCCGGTCCTTGGGCACTCCGGCTTTTTCAAAGGCTCTTTTGGCTGAATCGATCATCGCCGGCGGCCCGCTCATATAGACGTCGAATACGGACAGTTCGGGGTGATCCGCGAGGACAGCCTGGTGGACAAAGCCGGCGTAGCAATCTTCGGGCTCGTTGCCGGTCGGCTCGGAAATGGCGCAGCGATATTGAATGTGTGGGTGTTCCTCAGCCCAGCGTCGCGGCAGCTCGTCGAGATACAGCCCGGCCGGGGTTCGCGCCCCCCAATACAGGTGGATGGGCCGCCGGTCGTCATGCTCCAGCAGATTCTCGATCATCGACTTGAGCGGGGCAAACCCGGTGCCACCCGCCACCATGATCATCGGCCGCTCCGTACTGTCGTGCCGAACGAAAAAAGTGCCCAGGGGGCCCTCGAGACGCAGAATGCCGCGTTCCTTTAGCCTCTCGAAGACCCAACCGGTGAAATCACCACCCTCGATGTGGCGGATGTGCAATTCAATTTCATCTTCCTGCGAGGGACTGCTGGCAATAGAAAATGCGCGTCGCTTGCCGTCCGCCAGCAGCGCATCGACGTATTGGCCGGCCAGAAACTGCAGTCGCTGGGCGGCCGGCAACTTGAGGCGCAGGCGCATCACGTTGGGCGCCATCAGGGTTTTTTCAGCAACCCGCGCTGGGAACATGCGGACCTGGATGTCTCGCACCGCGGCGATTTCACGCGCCGCGACCTCGAGATCCTCCTGCGGAGCAGCCTGGCAAAGCAGGGCGTAACCTGCTTCCAGTTCTTCCGCCTCCAGCGCCATCGGTGGATGGAATGGATAGTCCACCTTCCCCGAAATCACTTTTCCCTTGCAGCTCCCGCAGGTTCCGTTCTTACAGCTATAGGGCAACATCACGCCCTGCCGTAGGGCGGCATTGAGCACGCTTTCGCCCGGGCGCACATTGAAGCTGCGTCCGCTGTCGGCAATGGTGACTTGGTAAGACTTGTCCAAAAACCAGATCCTGAGTTGCGCGAGACGGCGTGTATGTTAGCCTGTCGCGCTTCGAGTTTCTCAGCCTGCGGAAATCGATGGGAGTACTACGACTAATCGTTCGCCTGCCGCTCTTGCTGCTGCATTCTGTGCTCGGCACACCAGCGACGGTATTGACCTTCTACCCGCCATTCAAGGCCTGGCGGGTTGGGGGCGAGCCGTTGCAGAACATCATGCTGCACTGGTGGGCTCGAACGGTTTGCCGAATATTCGGCGTCAGGGTGGTCGCTCACGGGTCATTTCGGCCAGGAGCACAACTGGTCGTGGCCAATCATGTTTCCTGGCTCGACCCCCAGGTGCTGCACAGCCTCTCGCCGATGGGCTTCGTCGCGAAATCAGAAATCGCACGCTGGCCAATTTTCGGCTTCGTGGCGAAGGTCGGGGGGACGGTGTTCCACCGGCGCGGCAGCCACGACTCAGCCTCCGGCGTCGCTTCTGCCATGGCCGAGCGACTGGCCGCGGGCGGCAAAGTGGCGATTTTTACCGAGGGCGGCATTCTCCCCGGCGATGGGGTCAAGCGGTTCCACGCCCGCTTGTTCGCGGCGGCGGTCGACGTGGGGATTGCGGTGCAACCCGTAGCAATACGCTATCTCAAGAATGGCGAACACTTTCACGAGATTACGTTTCTCCCCGGCGAGTCGTTTGTCGCCAACGTGCTGCGCCTACTGGCCCAGGCGCCAGTCATCGTGGAAGCGTTCATTTTGGAGCCTATCGGGGCGGAGGGGATTGCGAGGCGTGAACTTGCGATGCGCGCCGAGATTGCGGTGCGCGCCGCTTTCGATTCACCGCCAGGAGGCGGCCGTGCCTGAGGTGAATTTCGATTTTCGCCCGCCTTTCGGCCTGCGCAGTGGTCATGTCCAGTCGCTGCTCAGCAGCAGCGCGGTGCGACGCAGACGGGTGCACCAGCGCGCAATCGAGGTGAAGTCCGTCGAGGAGGAGCTGATTCTGGACGGCGGTCCCGACGCTGAATGGCAAGGCAGGGGCGAAAAGAGAATACGCCTGCAGGCATTTTGGTCCCGTAAACCTGGTGCATCCCTGAACGAACGCCCCGTGGCCGTTCTTTTCCATGGCTGGGAGGGCAGCGCGGATTCGAACTATGTGCTCGGCAATGCCGCGCGCCTGTGGGCGGAGGGGTTTGACGTTCTGCGCTTCAATTTTCGTGACCACGGCGACACCCACCATTTTAATCCCGGCCTGTTTCATTCCTGCCGGCTGGAAGAGGTGATCCATGGCCTGAAAGACTGGCAGGACCGCTTCGATATTCCCGCCTGGAGCCTTTGCGGGTACTCCCTGGGCGGCAATTTCTCCTTGCGCGTGGGCCTCCATGCCAGCGCCTCAGGCCTGCGGCTGCGCCACATCGTGGCTGTCTGTCCCGTCATCAACCCGGCGCACGCGATGCGCGCCATGGACGAGTCCGGCCCCCTCTATCAGCACTATTTCGAGCGCAAGTGGAGCCGTTCTCTGCGCAGGAAAAAGGCGCTGTTCCCGGACCTATACGGCCAGGACGAAATGGACCGCATTCGCGGCCTTAATGCACGGACTGAGCACATCGCCCGCAAGTACAGCGGTTTTGAAAGCGCGGCTCATTACTATGAAGGCTACTCGGTCGGTGGGGGCCGGCTGGCCGGCCTGCAGGTCCCTGCCACCGTGCTCACCGCGGCCGACGATCCGGTTGTGCCTGTGTGGGATTTTGCGCATGTCGAGGGACTGCCCGGCATCGAGCTGCTGGTCTCAGCGCATGGCGGTCATTGCGGTTTCCTCAAGAACTGGCAGTTCGACAGTATTGCCGAAGACCTGATCGCGGAGCGCTTCCAGGCGGGCAGTGCGTCGACCCGGGATCAGCGGCCCACTAGCCCTCGTAAGGACAGGGTATCGACGAGGTCGTCAGGCGCTGGAGATTTAGGGTGAAGGCCGTATACCCCTGCGCTTGAAACTCGCTGTTTGGCGTCAGGCTGATGCTGAGCTGATCACAGCCACCCGAGGTGACGATGCCCGTGCCCCATTGTGTCTGCGGGGTCTGGGCCGGGTCGAAGCCGGCGCCCCATTCGCCGCCGCTGGTGATGAACAGGTCGATGGCGACCGAAGCCCCATCCGGAGTGCCCACGCCGATCAGGAAGATTTGTCCACCCTGTGGGGCGTAGGAGTAGATGGTGATGAATACGAAATTGCCACCGCCGGCTTGTGCCACTTCGACCTGCGCGCCCTCGCCATCGCGAGATGGGCCGGACCACCAGTTGCCATTGTGGCCGGGGTTGATGGGGACCGAAGGTGGTGGCGCAGTGCCCTCGACCGTAACGGTTCCAGTCATGCCGATGCTTCGGTGAGGCACACAGTGATAAGGATTGACACCGGCCTCGGTGAAGGTGTGCTCAAAGATGAACTCAGTCTCGGTGCCGCCTGATTGAAACGACATGTCATCGGCCCTGACGTTGTGACGGGCACCGCCGGCCGGGTTTTCCCAGCGGACGGTATCGCCGGCCTCGATCGTCACGTGCTGCGGATCGAAGCGGTTGTCGAGCACTTGCACGACGTGCGTGGTTTGTGCCCTCGCTGTTACGCAAAGCAGCAAGGCCAACGCCGTTGCAGCGCGGATTGATCGCATGTCTCTCATCGGTACTTTCCGTCCCGTTGATCGGTCATATATGAAACTATAGGCGATGGGAGAAAATTTGGAGCGGGTGATGGGAATCGAACCCACGTTAAGAGCTTGGGAAGCTCCCGTTCTACCATTGAACTACACCCGCGCGGGGATATTCTACAGCGCCAAAATGTTAGCAGATCGGCGCAGAAACGAAATAGTCCGAATATCAGTCCCTGAGCGCCCGCACATGGGCTTGTGCCGAGGCCGCCAGGCCCTCCAGGTCGTAACCGCCCTCGAGCACGGACACCAGTCTGCCGTCACAGGTCTCATCCGCAAATGCCCGCACTTCCCGGGTCCACCAGGCATAGTCGTCTTCCTGCAAACGAAGCTGGCCCAGCGGGTCGCGTTCGTGCGCGTCGAAGCCGGCAGACACCAGGATCAGT
>JBFHEJ010000091.1:0-8310 GCA_041584255.1 Lysobacterales bacterium | reverse complement strand
TCCCGAGTGGTGGAGGGTTCCTGAAGGACCGCGGCGGCAATGTCGTCATTGCCCGCCTGGAAGTTGCGGCACTGCAAGAGGTGGCGGCTGCGGGAGGTGGGCGATACAGTGTTCTCGGCGGCGCCAGACACGTTGAGGTCTGGGCAGATGGCGACAGCCTGGCCTTCGAGCGGCGTGACCAAGCGCTTGAAGACCGCTGGCAGGATTCGGGCCCATGGCTGGTTCTGGCCGTCATTCCATTGCTGCTTGTGGGTTTTAGGCGAGGGCTGTTGTTTGTCATGGCACTGGGTTTGCTTCCGGCCATGGCGCCTGTCCCTGCCGAGGCCGGTTGGTGGGACGACCTCTGGCAACGTAACGACCAACGGGCATGGACGGCCTTGCAGCAGAATGAGCCGGCGCGCGCAGCGGCGCTGGCCGAGGATCCCGCGATTGCGGCGCAGGCCTGGTATCGCTCAGGCGAGTACGAACGCGCTGCGCAGCACTGGCGCGGCCTCGAACATGCAGATGCGCATTACAACCTTGGTAACGCGCTGGCCTTGCAGGGGGACTTTGACGGCGCCATCGCAGCCTATGAACAGGCGCTGGAGATCGATCCGGACATGCACGACGCCATTTACAACAAGAACGTCATCGAACAGCTCAGGCAGAAGCAGCAGGACCAGCAGCAGCAGGGCAAAGGCGATCCGCAGCAAGAGCCCGCGGGCGAGGAACAAACTTCGGACCAGTCGGAGCAGGCCGAAGGTGAGCAGCAACAGGGCGAACAGCAGGGCGAGGGGGAACAGCAAAATGAAATGCAGGCCCGGCAGCAGCAAGAGAAAGGCGAAGCGCAACGCCAGCTTCGCGAACTCGAAGAGACCTGGAGCGAGGAAGATGCACAGGCCATGGAACAATGGCTACGGCGCATACCGGACGATCCCGGCGGTCTGTTGAGGCGCAAATTCAGAAACGAATACATGCGCCGGGGTGAGACGGATGCGGAGGGTGAGTCATGGTGAGGCCGTTCATGAATTCTGTTGTCAAATGCGCGGCCATGCTGGTGCTGTTTTGCGTGTCGATGGCCGAGGCCCAGGTGACGGCCCGCGTCGACCGCACCCGCCTGGTCGAAGGTGAGACCCTGACGCTGGTGCTTCAGACCGACGACAGGCAGCAGTCCCTGGAAGCCGATTTAAGCGTGCTCGAGACCCAATTCATGGTCCTCGACCAGCGTTCGGAGACGCAGATGTCGATCGTCAACGGTCAGCAGTCGG
Organism: Lysobacterales bacterium; assembly: GCA_041584255.1. Taxonomy (GTDB): domain Bacteria; phylum Pseudomonadota; class Gammaproteobacteria; order Xanthomonadales; family SZUA-36; genus JAUIBE01. The sequence continues at coordinate 7,063 of JBFHEJ010000091.1, read as the reverse complement.
CGGTCATCAGGAAAATGGTGACGCTTGAGCCACTGCGACCGGGGCGCCTGGTGATACCTGAACTGGATATGGGCGGGATAAAAACACGGCCTATCGTGGTCGAGGTGGAACCCGCTCCCGCGATTGCGGCGGGCGATCAGGAGCCGGTGTTTATCGAGGTTTCGCTCTACCCGCAGGACGGACCTTACTACGTGCACGCCCAGGTCGGCCTGATCGTTCGCCTTTATTATCAGCAGTCGCTGACCGAGGCGGCCATCAGCCAGCCTGAACCGGAGAATGCGTCGGTGCGTCTGCTCGACGAGGTGCCTTTCCAGGCCGAGCGCGGCGGACAGCGCTATCGCGTGCTGGAACGCCGTTATGCCGTATTTCCGGAGCGCTCCGGGCCGCTGACCATTCCTCCCCTGGTGCTGAGCGGGCGGCTCGTGCAGCGTAGTCCAGACCGGCTTTGGACGCCCTCCAGCCGGGGCCGCCGGGTTACGGTTCAGAGCGAACCCGTCAGCATCGAGGTCCTGCCAAAGCCAGACAACTTCAGTGGAGAGGCGTGGCAGCCTGCCCGCAGCTACCGGCTGGGAGAGCAGCTTTCGACCACGGGAGCGGTGAATGTCGGCGAGCCCGTCACCCGCACGATAACGATTGATGCGGTCGGGCTGGAGGAAAATATGATCGCCGAGCCCGACTGGCCGGCGATTCCCGATGCCCGGGTATACCCGGACCAGCCGCAGGGCATCAGCCGGGACGACGGCGAGTGGGTGCTGGGCCACAAGGAGTTCCGCTACGCGGTGGTGCCGGAAAAAGAGGGCCAACTGGTATTGCCCGCGCTCAGGATTGCCTGGTGGGACACGGTAGCCAACGAGCAGCGCTTCAGTGAGCTGGCTGCCCGCACGATTTCCGTGTTGCCGTCCGAGATTGCACAGCAGGCCGCCCCGGGTTCCGCCGCTACGCTTCCGGCTACGAATCGGAACCAGCCGTCGGCGGGGCAGGAAGCGGTGATGACGACGCCCGGGTACTGGCGCTGGCTCGCCCTCGTTTTCGCCGTATTGTGGCTGGCCACGCTGGCCTGGATCGTGTGGGGCAGGTCGGCCGTCCCTCGGGTAACCGCTGCAGGGGCAGGGGGCAGAGACGAGACAGCGCTGGAATCCGGGTTCAGGAGAGCCTGCCAGGCTGGTGACGCGCCGGCCGCCAGGCAGGCCCTGAGAAGCTGGCTGCGACGGCATGCGCCGGTTTCACGTCGCGCACGATTGAGCCTGGTAGATTTTGCCCGCGAATGTGGCAACGAGACGCTGGGAATGGCGGTACGGCAACTGGATGGTGCGGGATTCAGCCAGGAGGGTGATCAGGGCTGGGATGGGCCTGCGCTCTATCGCGCATGGCGGGAATGGCGAGCAGCCCTCGAACGATCCACTGAAAAAGAGGCTTCTGTCATTGACCTTTACGCGAAAAAAAGGGCGTCAGGCTGAATCCCTCCGCTGATTCAGCCTCACCCGTGGACCAGCTATCGCGATTCAGTGCGCGCATTCGCCTCGGACTTGGGTGGTCTCGGCCTCGAGCTGTCCCTCCCGAACTGACATGGCCGATCACATCCTGATCGTCGAAGACGAGCCCAAGATTGCAGCCCTGCTGGCTGATTATCTTCGGGCTCATGGTTACGAAACGCAGTCGATTCACCGCGGCGACGAAGTTTTGGAGCACTTTCAGACGGAACCACCGGCGCTCGTGCTGCCAGACCTCAAGTTGCCGGGGCTCGACGGCATCGAGGTCTGCAAGCAATTGCGGACGGCCAGCGAGGTTCCCATCATCATGGTCACCGCCCCGGTCGAGGAAATCGACCGCCTGCTCGGCCTGGAGCTCGGTGCCGAGGATTACATTTGCAAACCGTTCTCGCCCCGCGAAGCCGTCGCCAGGGTGAAAGCGGTGCTGCGCCGGGCCGTCGACACCCACGTCAAGAATCTGAGGAAAAAACTGAATGCCGCCGCGCCCGAGGCCGAATTCATCGAATCGGTGTACGGCCTGGGCTACCGGTTCAGCCCCTGATCCCGCAATCCCTGCTGCAATATGCGGGTCAGCCCGAACCCTGCTGCATCACCAGGCTGTCGATGCCGTTATCGGACAACTGGCGGCGCAGATCTTCGGCCGCGCGGGCGCCGTTGACCGGGCCAACCCGGACGCGGTGCCATGTGGCGTCGTTGACCGTCACGCTCTGCACTTTGGCCACGATGCCGAGCAGCGCCAGCCGCGCTTTCATTTCTTCGGCGTCGCCGCCGTTTTGAAACGATCCCACCTGCAGAAGATACTGGGAGGCGCCGTTGTTCGCATCGCTCGGATTGTCGGGACGGCTGCGGACGTTGAGCTCCTCTTCCGGGACGATGACTTCCATCTCGGGCAGCACGGTGAAGAAATCGTAGCGCGGCCGTTCCGGTTCACCGGTTTCGAGATCATCAACGAGCGGCGCCGAGTCGTCAGAGGTGATGGGCCCCCCTTCCTCCTGCTGTGGACGCTCGCTGTACGGGAAGTAGCCTCTCGAGAACAGGAACCATGAAAGTCCGAGCCCGATAAAAAGGCCGGTGAAAAGCCACAGGCTGGCGGGCGTGCCGCTCCTTCTGCTTGCCCCTCTTCTTCTCGCCAAGGTCGTATCCCTACATCTCGTCGGGCGCTGAAACGCCCAGCAGGCCCAAGCCTGATGCCAACACGATACGGGTAGCCAGGATCAGATTCAATCGCGCATTGCGCAGATTTTCGTCTTCCACCAGAAATTGATGGGCGTTGTAGTAAGCATGTAGTTCCGTGGCCAGCGAATGGAGATAGTGGGCCATAAGGTGAGGCGCCCGTTTGCGGGCCGCAGCCTCGACCGTTTCGGGATAGCGACTGAGTTCGCGGATGAGGCTGACCTCGTGCTCTTCGACCAGCAGGTCCAGTGCTGCCTCGCCGATGGCTTCGTTGTGCGTAAGGTCCATTTGCAAAAGGTTACGGAACACGCTGCAGATGCGCGCGTGGGCGTATTGAATGTAGTACACCGGGTTCTCATGGCTGTTGGACTTCGCCAGATCGAGGTCGAAATCGAGGTGCTGGTCATGCGAACGCATGACGTAGAAGAACCGCGCGGCGTCGTCGCCGGTTTCCTCGCGCAGTTCGCGCAGGGTGATGAACTGTCCCGAGCGCGTCGACATCGAGACCTTCTCGCCGAAGCGATACAGCACGGCGAACTGCACCAGGATGATTTCCAGCCGGTCGGGATCCTCGCCAAGACCCTGCGCAGCGGCTCTGAGGCGAGCGACGTAGCCGTGATGATCGGCGCCGAACACGTAGATGGCGCGATGGAATCCGCGCTCGAGCTTATTGAGAAAATAGGCAATGTCCGATGCAAAGTAGGTCGTGCGCCCGTTTTCACGGATGATGACGCGGTCCTTTTCGTCGCCAAGTGCAGAAGCCCGGAACCAGGTGGCGCCATCCTGGACGTAAAGGTGGCCATTTTCTTCGAGCCGCTTGATGGCGTGCTCCACCGCGCCGCTCTCCTCCAGTTCACGCTCCGAAAACCACTGGTCGAAGCGTACACCGAAGTCGGAGAGATCATTCTTGATGTCGTTGAGAATGTCGTTGAGCGCAGTATTGAAAAACTCCGAGTAACCAGCCTCGCCGAGCAAGTCACGGGTGCGGGCGATGAGAGCGTCGAGTTGCGCCTCGCTGTCGTCTCCGTCCGGCAGCCCCTGCCAGACCTCCAGGCCGGAAAATCGCCACTTGTCGCCGTGCTCGCTGCGGACGATGCGGGCAATATCGTAGATGTATTCACCCCGGTAGCCGTTGGCCGGGAATGTCACCCGCTCACCGCAGAGCTCGAGGTAGCGCAGCCAGACGCAGACCGCGAGAATGTCCATCTGCCGGCCATTGTCGTTGACGTAGTATTCGCGTTGTACCTCGTGTCCGGCCTTGGCAAGAATATTTGCCAGCGAGGCGCCGTAGGCCGCTCCGCGGCCATGGCCGACGTGCAAGGGGCCGGTAGGATTGGCGGAGACGTACTCCACCGTGGCCGACTCTTTCCTGGGCGGCGTCAGTTGCCCGAAGTTTTCCCGTTCACGCAGCGCCTCCTTGATCACACCCGTCAAGGCGCCGGGGTTGAGGAAGAAGTTGATGAAGCCGGGACCGGCTATTTCGGTTTTGTCGACGTGACGGGAGGGCGGCAGATTGTCAACGATGGCCGTTGCCAGTTCGCGCGCGGGCATACCGGCCCGCTTGGCCTGGGCCAGGGCGAGATTGGTTGCGAACTCGCCATGCTCCGGAGAGCGCGTCCGTTCGAGCTGGACAGAGTTTTCCCGAACCTCGGGCAAAACCCCATCGCGCTGGAGGTGCATCAGGGACTGCAACAGCAATTCTTCAATGTGTTCTTTCAAGGCTCAGTCCCGGGTGGCACGGCAGGGGAAAATCGCCGCCGACAAAAGGCGCATATTGTAAACCCTGCCCGTGGCCAGCCCAAGCTGGAATGCAGCTTATTCACGGCTTTCAGGTTGCGCCGGCGCCACGCGCACATGCTGTGGATAACTCTGTGCGTAACCTTGCCGTGTCGGCCTGCATTGCACGCAGCGATCACGAGCCTGATAATAACCCGGTCCATGTAAATCGGTAGAATACTATAAATAACAAATGCTTAGAAAAATATTACAAGGTTTTTTCACTGACAAGACAACTAAGTCCATGATTTGTAGTTTTCTGCCCGCGCTGTGCATAAAAAACCCCGGATCGGCCCCGGTGATCGCCCCAGCACACTCCAGTGTGGCGAATGGTGACGCGAACATGACGGATAACAAGCACTTACCCAAGCGGGCGTTGAAATGACGATGGCTGCCTGGATGAGCCTGGCGCTTTTTGTCGCCATCGCGGTGGCGCTGAGTGCGGGATTCCCGGTGGCGTTTACCCTCGCCGGAGTGTCCCTTGCCTTCGCCGCTCTGGGCATCCTGACCGGTACCTTCGACCCCGTGTTCCTGGAAGCCTTCCCCAATCGCATGTACGGCGTGATGACCAACGAGACGCTGATCGCCGTGCCGGTTTTCGTGTTCATGGGCGTGATGCTGGAGCGCTCACGTCTGGCCGACCAGTTGCTCCTGTCGCTGGCGTCGATGATGCGGGGAATGCCTGGTGGTCTGGGCATAGCCGTGGTGCTCGTCGGTGCGATGATGGCCGCGAGCACAGGCATCGTCGGAGCCACCGTGGTCACCATGGGGCTGATCTCCCTGCCCACCATGCTGGAACGCCGCTATAACCCGGCCGTCGCGACGGGGACGATTTGCGCGGCCGGGACGCTTGGCCAGATCATCCCGCCCTCTATCGTGCTCGTCATGCTTGCCGACGTACTGGCCAACGCTTACCAGCAGGCGCAACTCGTTCTCGGTGTATTCAGCCCGAAAACTGTTTCGGTAGGGGAACTGTTTGCGGGTGCATTGATTCCCGGGTTGCTGTTGGTCGGCGCGTACCTCGTCTACCTCGTGGTTCTGGACATCGTCCGGCCGTCCTTGATGCCGGCCACTCAGGAAGCCGATGCCAAGCCGCCCAGCCTGGGGCGTTTGCTGTTGCTCGTCTCCGGGCCGCTGCTCCTGATCGTCGCAGTGCTTGGATCGATCCTTGCCGGCCTGGCGACACCGACGGAAGCGGCGGCGGTCGGCGCCGTTGGCGCCACCCTGTTGGCGGCCATTGCCCGCCAGTTGACCTTGAAGACCTTACGCGAGGTGGTCTATCGAACAGCCCTGGTGACCGCAATGGTGTTCATGATCCTGGTCGGTGCTTCACTCTTCAGCCTGGTCTTTCGGGGCTTTGGCGGCGACGAGTTGATTACTGATTTCCTACAGGGCCTGCCCGGCGGCGCGGTTGGCGCCATGGTGGTCGTCATGATGGTGATGTTCCTGCTGGGATTTGTGCTGGACTTCATCGAGATCACCTTCATCGTGGTGCCGATCGTTGGCCCGGTGTTGCTGGCCATGGGTATCGATCCGGTGTGGCTGGGCGTAATGATGGCCGTCAATTTGCAGACCTCGTTCTTGACTCCCCCTTTCGGGTTCTCGCTTTTCTATTTACGCGGAGTCTGTCCGGACCACGTTACGACCGGCACCATCTATCGCGGCGTGGTGCCGTTTATCGCGATCCAGTTCCTGATGCTGGGGGTTTTGGCGCTTTGGCCAAAGTTGGTGACGTGGTTACCTGAATTGGTGTTTGGTGGCTAATGGCTGTCCTCCAGCGGCCCTGCGGGCCGCCGCCAACCGCTCCCTCCTGGCAGTTGCTCACTCGCGCCGTCCCTGAGGCTCGGGTCAGAAGTATATCTGCAGCAGAAACTCCCAGATGAGCAGCAATCCCAGCCCGAACAGCAACAATCCGCCCAGCTGCAGATAACGCACCAGATGCTCGCCAAGATTGCTGGCGAAGCTGCCCAGCCAGGATGGCCTGAGCAACAGCACGAAGCCCTCGAGCGCAAGCAACCAGCCGACTGCGGTAACAAAAATTGCCCACGTTGAAGACCAGTCGTTGACCGAGATGGCGACGTACAGACCCGCACCCACCATGAGCAACGCCGTTGGCAAATAACGCTGCGGATGCATTTCAAGCTCGACATACAGCGTTGCCCATGAACGGGCGCGCAGCAGATAGGAAAGCCCAAACAGGGCCAGGGCTACTGAAAATACGCTTTCAACCGTATGATCCACGAGCTTTCCCGGGACCGCCTCAGGTGCGCCCGGTGAAGGTCAGCAGGAGCCTGATGGAGAGCAGGATCAGGACCACTCCGCCAACGCGCAACGTCATCTTGATGACGACCTTGGGAAAGTGGCCATGGAGTCGCACCATCTCGGGGCTGAACATGAAGCCTAGACCCTTGAGCAGGATGAGCCAGCCGGCGACCGTGACCGCTATCGGCCACCCGCCTGACCAGATGTTGTGGTTGAACACCACGATCAGTCCGTAAACGACCATAGCGACTCCGGGGATGAGCATCCGGTGAGGCCGTTCTGAATACTCCGACATCAGCGCCAGCCAACCTCTGGTTGCGAACAGCATGGAGCAGCCCAGCACCAGCATCAGTGCTGAAGTC
>JBFHEJ010000090.1:0-8320 GCA_041584255.1 Lysobacterales bacterium | reverse complement strand
ATCGCGACGACATTGTGCAGGGGATCGAGGCCGTCGACGAGCCACTGCGGTTCGGTGTGCAATGGCATCCGGAGTACATTCCGCAACGAAGCGACCAGCGGCGGCTGTTTGCCACCTTTGTGGATTATTGTCGTAAGCGCTCTGCCCCTTGAGGGCGCCTTAAGCCATGCAATGCGAGATTCGGTCCCGCCGGGCGAGCAGCCTGGGTGGCCACCAATTGCTACACTCTAGATCTCTGGTATTGCGCGCAACGACTTCGAGACCCGGGCGGGTGAATACATTTCGCGGGAAACAGGCTCTGATCATGCTCCAGATTCTGCTGGTGGTGTTGATTTGCTTGCTGGCCTACGTGTACGGACCGCGCTGGGCGCCTCAACCCGACGGCGCCGGAGTCGAAAGCCGACTTGAATTCCTGGCCGTGTGGCTGCTCATTCCGGCATTCGCGGTGTTTGCCTGCACGCTCGTGACCATGCTGCACCGGCTGTTCAGCCCGCAAGCCATTGACGGCACCCGTAGACCGGAGAGCCGGTTTCTCGAAATCAACCTGCGGGTGACCCAGAACACCGTCGAGCAGTCTTTCTTGGCGGCGGCGGCATGGGTCGGCCTGGCCTTCGCCTTGCCAGCGGAACGATTGGCGCTGATTCCCGTACTGGCGATCCTGTTCCTGACAGGAAGGATCCTGTTCTGGTTGGGTTACCAGGTTGCTCCCGCCTGGCGGGCGACCGGGTTCGGACTATCCGCGCTGCCTACCGCGGTCGCCCTGCTGTGGCTGGCCTGGCACGCGGTCTCGGGCTGACTGGCCGTAAATCAAAACTTCTTCATCGGTGACGACTGGTATGCCCTTCTGCGTGCGCAAAAAGCAAGATCCAATCTTTCTCGCCACGGCGATGCTCCCCGCGTTGCCCCGAAGGATCACATGAATCACTTCATTCCAACCCAGCACGTTGTAGGCGTAATCCAGGGATGCGCGCGCTGCCTCCGTGGCGTAGCCCTGTCGCAAGTGGTCCGGCGAAACCAGCCAGCCGATTTCGGGCGCGGGCCAGCCTTCCGGAAACCAGGGTCCGACTCTGCCGACCCATTCCCCCGTCGCTTTCAGTTCGAGCGAAAAAAAGCCATAGCCACGAATTTCCCAGTGACCGATGGTCGCCGCCAGCGCGCGCCAGGATTCGGCGCGGCTCATCGGCCTGGTGCCGAGATACCGGACGGTGTTCTCGTCGGCCATGGCCTTGGCAAACGGTTCGAAATCGCGCTGTGGGTCAATTCGACGCAAAATCAATCGCTCAGTTTCAATCATCTCAGGTTCTCACGCGAGCCGGTCATTGCTTGCCCCAGGCCGATGGCACTAGGAACGCCAAAGGTTTTACCGGATTCTGTCGGTCCGGTAAATGGCAACATGGCCTTTGGTTGACGTCGCAGCGACCCGCTGTTTTCTGAGAAAATTGTCTCCCGATGGCGATCAAACTCCTCATTTTCCTGGTGTGCTGGGCGCCCGCTGCATGGTCACAGGATTCAAGTTCCGATCAGGGCGAGACCACGGTGGATGAATCGCCGCAACGCGTGTCCCGTGGATTCCTGACTGTCTACCTGGACAACGACCTTTTTTCCGGTGAGGACCGCGACTACACCAATGGCGTCCGGGCCTCGTGGATTTCTGAAAACCGCCCGGCTTTCGGCTACCTCCCTGTTCGCCAGTTGCTGGAAAAACTCTCGGGCGCCGACGAGGCGAGCAGCCTGGTGCGTCGTATTTCCGGCTTTGAACGCGGCGACATCGAGGCCGGCAACGTCGTGGTGAACTATGGCCTGTCCATCGCCCAGCTCATGTTCACACCCGCAGACTTCCTATCGCCGGTGCAACCACCCGGGCAGCGGCGCTATGCCGGCTGGCTCGGCGTCGGATTCTCATTGCATGCCAAGAATGAACGCGTCCTCAATTCCGCCGAGGTCATTTTCGGAACAGTCGGGCCTCGTTCTTACGCCCAGGAATCACAGGATTTCATCCACGACCTCCGCGGCATTCCAAAATTCCAGGGCTGGGACGACCAGATACCCGACGAATTCACCTTCGACCTGTCATTCATACAAAAACGAAGAGTGCGTTTCCTGGAGCGACCCGAGCGAAATTTCAGCATGGATGGATTCACGGAATGGGGCGCACGCCTGGGAACGTTTCAAACACTGGTCCGGGCAGGCGGTTTTTTCCGGTACGGATTTCACCTTCCGGCTGATTTTTCCGACCCCCGCATCAGTGCTACCGCTTACTCCCAGCGCTTGTTCGAAGAAAACAGCCCGCCGGACTCGAACTGGTCGCTGTACGGACTGGCCGGCGCCGGCGCCGCCGCGGTGCTGTTCGATGCAACGCTGGACGGCCCGCTGTTCAAGAACTTCGAGACCGGCAACACGCGCCAACCCTGGGTAGGTGAGGCCTACCTCGGATTTGGCCTGCGCTGGAAGTCACTCGAATTCAGTTACGTGCACACCTTTCGCAGCGAAGAATACAAAGAGCAGTCCGGCGGATCGGAATTCGGGTCTCTGGCCCTGCTGTTGCGTCTCTAGGCCAACGTGGCGATGCGCTTGTAATGTTCAATGGCAAGCCAACCTGGGTATTCGGCTATGGCTCGCTGATCTGGCGCCAGGATTTTCCGTTCCTGCACGCGCGGCGGGCTTCCATTCACGGTTGGGAGCGCCGGTTTTGGCAGGGTTCGCACGATCATCGTGGATACCCGGAAGCCCCGGGCCGGGTTGTGACGCTCGTGGAATCGCCGTCGGCACGATGCGTCGGCCGCGCCTTCCTGGTCGAGCCGGAGGTGTTCGCGCACCTCGACCATCGTGAAAAAAACGGTTATCAACGCCTGGCTCAAACCATCCATTTTTCCGACGGTCAGGAGCCCGGAGTGGTCTACTTTGCACCGGTCGGCAATCACGCTTTCCTGGGAGACGCCCCGATGTCCGAGATCGCCACTCAGATCCTGGGTTCGACGGGTCCCAGCGGAAGCAATCTCGATTACCTGATGCGACTTGCGGATGCGTTACGCGCGTTGGAGGCGGACGATGCCTATGTGTTCGAAATGGAACGTATGGTCATGAGACTTCAAGACACTGTACCCGGGACTTTGGGTTAGAGTATTGCGCTGATTTTATTGCGGCCGCTGGCCGACAGAAGTGCCAAGGAGCCCCACTTGAAATACCTGTACTTGCCCCTCGCCGCCATCTTGATGGCGACAAATGTCACTGCCGGCGAACAAGAGATAAACCCGAGCCGCAAGTTCACAGCCGAACGCGTGTTCGATATCGAGTACGCCAGCGACCCTCAAATCTCACCGGACGGCAACACCATCGTATATGCCCGCACTTCCATGGATCGCATAAGCGACCGCATGCTCGGCGAGATCTGGTCGATCGACACCGGGTCAGCCGAACAGCGCCCGCTAATCACCGGCCAGGGGTCCATTTCCTCGCCACGCTGGTCTCCCGCGGGTGACCGCCTGTTGTACCTGGGCTCGGACGAAGGCAAATTGCAGCTGCGCGTCATGTATCTGGACAGCGGCCGCAGTTTCTCGCTTGCATTCCTCGAAGAGCCACCCGGCGCGCCGGAATGGTCACCGGACGGAAAGTACATCGCATTTTCGATGTTCAAACCGGGCGATCCGCCAAGCTTCGCCACACCGCCAAAGGCGCCGGAGGGTGCGCAATGGAACAAGCCCTTTAGGGTTTGGGACGACCTGGTATTCCGCTTCGACGGTGCCGGTTACCTGAGTGAAGGCACAACCCAGGTCTATATCGTCTCGTCCGATGGCGGCACACCACGCCAGGTCACCAGCGGCGAAAACGACTTCGACAGCCCGGCCTGGCTCGACGCCGACAGCCTGCTGGTGGTTGGCAATCGGGCGCCTGATGCCGATCTCGACCCTGTTGAAAGTGACATCTATATTGTCGAGCTCGCCGACTTGTCAATCCGCCAGCTCACTACCCGCGACGGGCCGGATTTCGACCCTGCAGTGTCGCCCGACGGGCGCCGCATTGCTTACCGCGGCTATGACGACAAGGTGCTTTCGTACCAGCAAACCGACCTCTATGTCATGGATGCAAATGGCGCCAACGCCACAAATCTGACTGCAGATTTTGACCGCAGCATCGATGCCATTGCCTGGCGGGGGAATGCGATCCTGGCGCAGAGCGAAGTCGACGGCGAAATTGTGATCAACGAATTTGCCCTTGGCGGTGAAAGGACGCAGGTGCAGGCAGGTGTGGGCGGCACCTCCATCGGTCGGCCCTATGCAAGCGGCTCGTTTTCAGTCGCCAGTGAAACCGGTGCGATTGCGTACACGGCGGCCAGCCCGGACCGCCCGGCCGAAGTCGGGTACAACAACAGGCGCTCTTCCCGTGTACTGACCGCGCTCAACGACGATCTCCTGCCCCACCTCGACATGGCGGCGATCGAGGAAATCAAGCTTCCCTCGTCACACGATGGCCGCGAGATCGAGGCCTGGGTCGCCCTGCCGCCGGGATTCACCGCCGATGGCAGCTACCCGATGATCCTGGAAATCCATGGCGGACCTTACGCCATGTACGGACCGACCTTTTCCGCCGAGATCCAGCGTTACGCCGCTGAAGGCTTTGTCACGGTCTACGCCAATCCGCGCGGTTCAACCGGCTACGGCGAGGAATTCGCCCAGCTTATCGATCGCGCTTATCCCGGCAACGACTACGATGACCTAATGAGCGTGGTTGACGCCTTGATCGAACGAGATTACGTCGATCCTGGTCGTCTGTTCGTAACCGGCGGTTCCGGCGGGGGTGTACTGACAGCATGGATCGTGGGCATGACAAACCGCTTCGCTGCGGCAGCGAGCGTCAAGCCGGTGATCAACTGGGCAACGATGGCCCTGACTGGAGACATCGGCGCCTTCGTAGTGCGCCACTGGATTCGCGCCTATCCGTGGGAGGACCGCGACGCCTACTGGCGGCTTTCCCCACTGTCGCTGGTTGGCAACGTGCAAACGCCAACCATGGTCATGGTCGGCGAAGAGGACTGGCGCACGCCCACCTGGGAAGCCGAGCAGTTTTATGGGGCCCTCAAGTTGCGACAAATCGACACCGTCCTGGTGCGGGTGCCCGACGCACCGCACTACATCGCAGCCCGCCCCAGCCGCCTGATTGCCAAGACCGACAACATCATGGGCTGGTTCAGGAAATACGACCCGGCTGCTGGTCATCCGGAAGACACGTCTGAAGCGGGAGACTAGACCGCGGGCCCGGTGAGGCACGCTATCGTGATTTGAATCAAAGGTCGTGCCCCAGCCGCCATGCAAGAATACCTTCACACCACTGGAGGTAGCTTGAGTAGTCACAGCAGCCATTCGGTCGGCTCGGAAGCAGTGTTCCGTATCCGCGGCCTGACCAAAATCTACCCCATGGGCGAAGTCAGTGTCCAGGCCCTGCGCGGCGTAGACCTTGACTTCGTCGAGGGCGAGATGGCGGTGCTGCTCGGCCCCTCCGGCTCGGGGAAATCGACCCTGCTGAACATTATCGGCGGGCTCGACACCGCCACCGACGGACAGGTGCATTACCGTGACATGGACCTGTCTCATGCAAGCGAGCGTGAACTCACACAATTTCGACGTCAGCACGTCGGCTTCGTTTTCCAGTTTTATAACCTGATCCCCTCGCTCACCGCACGCGAGAATGTCGCCGTGGTGACAGACATTGCGCGTAACCCGATGTCCGCCGAAAAGGCGCTTTCCATGGTCCGGCTGCAAGACCGCATGGACCATTTTCCCGCTCAATTGTCGGGTGGCGAGCAGCAGCGCGTGGCCATCGCGCGAGCGATTGCAAAACAGCCCGAGGTCCTGTTGTGTGACGAGCCCACCGGCGCGCTTGATTCCAGCACTGGAATAGTCGTGCTGGATGCGCTTGAGCGTGTCAATCGCGAGCTTGGGACTTTTACCGCGTTAATTACGCACAACGCTGCCATCGCTGGCATGGCCAATCGCGTGATCCGTTTGCTAGACGGCAGAGTCGCATCGATCGACCAGAATACAGAACGCGTTGCGCCGACCGAGATCAGTTGGTAGGGACGGCCATGCGTATTGCCACCACATTGGATCGGAAACTGTTGCGCGATTTGTGGCGGCTGCGCGGTCAGGCTTTCGCCATCGCGCTGGTGATCGCCGCCGGGCTTTCAGCAGTGATGATGTCGCTGGCCACGCTGGACTCGCTGCGGGCCAGCCGTGCCAAATTCTATGCCGACAACGGATTCGCCCAGGTATTTGCGCAGTTAAAGCGTGCACCGTCCGCGCTGGCCACACGGATTCGCGAAATTGACGGCGTGGCCAACGTAGAGACGCGGGTGACTGCGGGTGCGACCCTGCAATTGCCCGATTTCCACGATCCCGTTCGCGGCCACATCCTGTCGATGCCGGAAGGGCTGAACCGGCTCTATCTGAGTGCCGGTCGACTACCCTTGCCCGACCACGGCGACGAAATCGTGATCGGTGAAGCGTTCGCCGAGGCCCACGGCCTGGAACCGGGTGATCGCGTTTCGATGGTCCTATACGGCAGGCAGGTCAATCCTCGAATCGTGGGCGTCGCGCTTTCACCGGAGTTTATCTACCAGCTTGGGCCGGGCGAACTGATGCCCGATTTTGAACGGTTCTCGATCGGCTGGATGGAGCGAGAGCCTCTCGCCCTTGCGCTAGATCTGGATGGCGCGTTCAACAACGTGGTGCTGACGCTGTCACCAGGCGCCAAGGAACGCCTGGTTATCGAGAAGCTCGATACGCTGCTCGAGCCATGGGGCGGGACACGCGCTTACGGCCGTGAGGATCAACAGTCCCATCGTTTTCTCAGCGAGGAATTCAAGCAGCTCACCCACATGGGTCAGATGTTCTCTTTCATCTTCCTGGGTATTTCCGCGTTTCTCCTGAACGTCGTGATCGGCAGGTTGGTGGACACGCAACGTGAGCAGATCGCGATCCTCAAGGCCTTTGGCTACTCAAACGCTCAGGTGGGCTGGCACTATGCGCGCCAGGTCGTGGCTATCGTTGTTCTTGGCTGCACACTCGGGCTTGCTATCGGCGCCTGGCTGGGCGACGGGCTGGCAGGTCTCTACGGGGATTATTACCGGCTTCCGGACCTGGTGTTTCGAATGCGTCCGCAGATGGCGTTGGCGGCCATTGCCGTCACCGCAGTAGCGGCGCTTCTTGGCGCCGCTGGCGCAGTGTGGCGAGGCGTCCGCTTGCCCCCGGCCGAAGCCATGCGCCCGAAACCTCCACAAACGTTTCGCGCGACGATGATAGAGCGCATCGGCCTGCAACGGCTGCTATCGCCCGCTTCCCGCATGATTCTGCGCCAGATTGAGCGCCAGCCGGTGCGGACACTGATGACGCTCAGTGGGGTTGCCCTCGCCACCGGAATCATGGTCTCGGGCGTCTTTTTTCCGGACTCAATGGATTTCATTGTCGATGCTGAATTTCACAGGGCATCCCGGGAGAGCCTGGCGGTGAGTTTCACGGAGAATACCGAACGCAGGGCGCTGCACGAATTGGCCTCACTGCCGGGCGTAACATTGGCCGAGCCCTATCGCTCCATGACCGTCGAGCTTCGGCACCTCAACCGTTGGCGACGCACCGCCGTGCAGGGCCTGGCACCGAACGCGGAACTGCATCGGGTGCTTGACGATCGCATGAATGCGGTCGAGCTGCCGCCCGAAGGCCTGGTGGTCAGCACAGTGCTGGCTGACGTCCTTGGTTTGCGTCCCGGCGATCGTGCACAAATGGAGGTGCTCGACGGCCGAGGCAGTGTTCACGACATTGAAGTTGCCGGAGTAATCCAGCAATGGGTTGGCATGTCGGCGTACATGAACATCGATGCGCTGAACCGCTTACTGGGAGACGGCGACCTCATTTCAGGCGGCTTTCTGGCCGTGCCCGAGCATATGGAAATCGGGGTATTGGAACAGCTTGAGGACCGCCCCCGGGTAGCCGGAACCCGTTCTCAGCGGGGCACGATTCGCGCCTGGGAGCAGACCTTCGAGGAAGTCCTGCTGACTTATGTGACTTTCCTTGGCGCAATGGCTGGCGTCATCACGCTCGGGATCGTTTATAACGCGGCTCGCATCAGCCTCAGTGAGCGCGCCCGCGAGCTGGCGAGCCTACGCGTTCTCGGGTTCACGCGCGCCGAAATTAGCCGAATCCTTCTTGGAGAATTGTCCATCCTCGTGGTGATCGCAATTCCGATCGGCTTCGGTGTTGGTTGGTGGTTGGCTTTCCAGTGGGCTGCGCAGGCGCCCAAGGAACTGTTTCTGGTACCGGTCGTCGTCAGT
>JBFHEJ010000089.1:0-8526 GCA_041584255.1 Lysobacterales bacterium | reverse complement strand
GCAGGCGTTGGCGCGCTCGGGCCAGGGTGAGGGCAACAAGGGGTTCGATGCCGCCCAGGCCGCCGTCGACACCGCGCGGGTGCTGGGCGAGCTGCGTGAGCGGACCCGTGGCCCGGATCCGGCATGAGAAGCTGGACTTCGGCGGAGCCCCGCCGCCGCGCCAGGAGGCGCGCGCTTCAGGCACTGTACCAGTGGCAGTTGAAAGGCGAGGAAGAGACCGCCGATGATCTGATCGCTCAGTTTCTTGGCCACCAGGACTTCAGCCAGGTCGACCGTGACTATTTTGAGGCGTTGCTGCGGGGGGTGCTGTCGTCGGCCGGGGATCACGATCGTCGACTGGAGCCATTCATGGATCGACCAATGGCGCAAGTTGACCACATGGAGCGCGTCATCCTGAGACTGGGGGCCTTCGAGTTGCTCGAGCGTCCCGATCTGCCCTGCAGGGTGGTTCTGGACGAAGCTGTCGAACTCTCACACCGTTTTGGCGCCGAGCAGGGTCACGCCTTTATCAACGGCGTGCTCGACAAGGCGGCGAGAGCCTGGCGTGCTCCCGAAATTGCCGAGCAGTGAAACCGGGCCAACTCGGTTGACGATGAACGAGTTTGAGATAATCGAAGTGATTGCAACCAAGCTCGGTGCGAGGCGTGGCGCACGCGAGGGGGTTGGGGACGACGGCGCCATCCTGGACGTGCCCCCGGGCAAGCAGTTGGTGATATCCACGGATACCCTGGTGGAGGAGGTTCATTTTGAACCGGGGACTGCGCCCGGCGATCTGGGCTACAAGTCGCTGGCCGTCAACCTGAGCGATTTGGCCGCCATGGGGGCTGAACCCACATGGTTTTTCCTGGCCCTGACGCTGCCCGACATGGTCGCGGAGTGGGTAGAGGAATTCGCCGATGGCATGAGCGACCTGGTGAATTCAAGTGGTGTACGCCTGTGCGGCGGCGACGTCACCAGTGGACCACTGAACGTCACGATTACAGCGTGCGGACTGATTGCGGACGGGACAGGATTGACGCGCAGCGGGGCGCGTACGGGCGACATCATCGCTGTTTCCGGCCCGACCGGTCTGGCTGGCTTCGCGCTGAGCGAATTGGGCACAGGCCGCACCCCACCGCAGTCCTGTTTGCGGGCATTGCGGCGGCCGGGGCCGCGACTCGAATTCGGACGGGGCCTGATCGGCCTGGCGACCAGCTGTATCGATGTCTCGGACGGTTTGCTGGCCGACCTCGGGCATATTGCCACCGCATCAGGTGTTGGGATGCAGGTTCAACTCGAGTGCCTTCCGCTTAGCCGGGAACTCGCAGGAATGGAGCCGGAACGGCGCTGGGATTTGCAGCTTGGCGGTGGCGACGACTACGAGTTGTGTTTCACTGCACCGCCACATCACTGGAATGAAATCTGCGAGCTGGCTGGCGACCTGGACCTCCAGCCCAGCATGATCGGGAAAGTTGTTTCAGGCCATGACTGCACCGTAATTCGCGAGGACGGCATGGCTTATCTTCCATCCCGTGCCGGCTACGTACATGGTGCCGGAACGTGACCAAGCGGCTCTGGCCATTGTGGAGCCGCGATCCCGCTTTGCTCAGGCTCGCGCTCTCAACACCCTGGGGATTTCTCGCCACCGGTTTTGGATCGGGATTGTTGCGCATTGCTCCGGGCACGGCAGGCACCCTCGTGGCTCTGCCCATCGGCGGCGTCCTGGCACAACTGCCGGTCTTGCCTGCGCTGGTCGTGGTAATGAGCCTGTTCGCAGCCGGAATCGGGCTGTGCCGCCTTGCGGCCGCGGCCCTTGGCGAGGCCGATCCGGGCGCAATCGTCTGGGATGAGATCGTCGGCTTCTGTTTTGTCGCCGTTCTGGCGCCGGCAGGCTTGTTGTGGCTGCTTGCCGCCTTCATCACGTTCCGCTTCTTCGACATCCTCAAACCGTGGCCAATCCGCGCCATCGAACGTCGAACTCACGGTGGGTTTGGCATCATGATCGACGACGCCGTCGCGGCGCTTTATTCGGTGATTGTGTTGCGGCTGTTCGAGTTCGTTGGGTCTCCAACGACGCTGTTCGCGGTTTCAGGGTAACGCTCAAATATTTGCCCCAGGGAGGAGCCAACGCCGCGGCGCGCCCGATCTCACTCAAACTAATCCCCGACGTAGTCGAAGACCTTGATGACTTTGTTGACCCCGCCGATATTCCGCACCACCTCGGCTACCCGGTCTCCTTCGTCGCGCGTGACGGTGCCCATCAGGTAAACATTCCGTCTTGCCGTCAAGACCTTGATGCGGGTTGCATCGAGGCCTTCCACGGGATTCTTGGCGGTGAGGACCGAATTCGCCTTGGTGGTGATATAGCTGTTGTCGAGGCGATCTCCCAGACCTGCCGGCGGCATCACGGCGAGCTCGTTGACAACGTGTTTGACCCCGCGGACCTTGCTGGCAATTTCGGTTGCCAGGGCCTTGTTTTCGTCACTGCGGGTCTCACCGGCCAATAGTACAGTGCCGTTGTGGACTTCGATTTTGACGTGATCCTGGTTGTCGAAAGCCGGGCTGTCATAAATTGAATCGAAGGCCTTAATCTCGATGGTCTGGTCATCGATCACCGTGCCTGTTGTTCGTTTCTTGCTCGATGGCACACAGGCGGACAACATGGCCGCGCCCAAGATGGCCGCGACCAGAATGTTCAATGTGGGTTTGTGCATCAACTGCCGCTTGCGCATGATTCTCCCTCGCTGTTTTTGCACCCGTTCGACTGTATCCAGGGGCAGGTGCACAATGCCCTGGAACACTCAGACAGCCTCGAAGGCGCTTTTGATCCATTCAATTTGCGCCCCGGATGGTGTATTGCCTATCGATACCACGTCGAAACGGAACACCTGGGAAGGCGCGTGCCTATGATACTGCAGGTAACGGCGAGCGGCGCTGACGACTCTTTTCTGCTTGGCGAAAGTTACATGATCGGCTGCGCCGCCGAACTGCGGGGATGAACGATACTTGACTTCGACGAAAGCAATCTCGGCTCCGTCGCAGACAATCAGGTCAATTTCGCCGCGCCTGCACGAATAATTGCGCGTGATGATGCGTACTCCGCGCTGGCGTAGCCAGCGTTCGGCAACCATTTCCCAGTGGCGGCCGCGCGCCCGGCTCAATGTGTCGAGCTTGCAGGGGAACGGGCAGTGTGAAGAGGCGTCGTGGCCACCGGGATTCCATCTGAAATTTTTCCCCAGGCGGGCTCTCTAAAGAGGTCGCCCTGCGCAGTCATTGACCAGTCACCTGTTGCGCCGGAAAAAATGAACCCGGGATCCAGACGCATCAGTTCGAGCCAGGGAAGAAGATTCCAGGCATCCATGCCGATGGCGAACAACGGGCCAAACTGGCCCTCCCGCAGGCTGTTCAGGGCGGGCATCGAAGTCGGCAAGGGATGCCGGATTTGCCAGGCAGTCAGCGGTACGTTCAACCCGTCCAGGTCCTGGTTCCTGGTGGGGTCCAGTACTCCGCTAAACACCCGGGACGTGGTGAATGTCGGAATGTCACCGGCATCGAAGAAGCGCAATTGCGGTGCGAGCAGGCGGCCCTGATCCGGGGTCGCGGCCAGGAATATGGCCTCCACGTCGGACCGGCGTACCGGCTCAAATTCGAGCTCGATGCCCAGTCGATCTTCGAGCCGCTTTTTCCTGGCTTTGCTTTGGTCGATGCGCAAGGCGGATTCCAGAACCTGGCTGTGATCATTTTGGTAGGGGAGATACCGAGCTTCTACCAGGATTCTGCCGCCTGATTGTACGAATTCACCTCGGAATGCTGCGGCAATGCGCTCTCCCCAGGTGTCTTCGGGAGCAAGTATGGCGACATTTTCGTAACCGAGGTGGGCCATGCGCCGAGCCACGGAGGCGGCTTCCCGGTCCTGCGCCAAAGATATTCCGTAGACCTGCTGTGCCAGCCCCCTGGTGAGACCCTGGCGGTCGGGTATCTCATTGAGCGCCAATACGGGCGTTGCAAGCCCCGCCAGGTTGAGCAGGGCCTCAACGGACGCGCGGTCCAGTGGCCCGATGATCCATTCCGCGCCGTCGTCTGCCGCCTCGAAATAGCCGGCGAGCACGGAATCGGGGTCGTCCCCAGTTGCATAAAAGGTGATTTGGGTGCTCGCGGGTCGCTGCAGGTAGGCGCTCATGATGCCGTCACGTATGGCCATCGCGGCGGCTTTCAAACCACCGGACTCGGGCAACAGGACCGCCACACGCCCCGGGGGGCGGAACTCCTGCCTGTAGCGCAGCCACAGATCGAGCGCCTGAGCCTCCGTAAGGTCGGCGACTGTGTGCCGCTGTTTCCACTCCGCTACCGCCGGTTCAAGCTGATCCCCGGAGACGAGGTTTTTGCGTAGAACCCAGGCGAGATCAAACCAGGCAGCCTGGGCGGGATTCGGCTCTATTTTCGCCAGGCGGTTGAGTTGGTTCGAAGGCACTTGCTCGAGCTGCTTTAATAGCTGAAGCGCGGCGTCTGCGTCATAGGACGTGAGCTCGCCTGCGATCTGCCTGGCCGCCTGGACATTCTGAGTGCTAAGATCACCAAGCTCGGCGTCGACCCGACGCAACAGCGCCTGGTAACGCTCGACATCGCGATCCGGCAGTGCACTGCCCACGCGGTCAAGGCGTTGGCGTGCTTCGACCGGCCGGTCGTCGTTGAATGCAATCTCCGCAACCAGCAGGTTCAGCAAGGCAAGGTCGGGTGGCGCCAGCCGGTCTTCCTCGATCCACGGTATAAGGCTTTCGGCGGCTGCGGACCGGCCAGCCAGCAACCAGGCATCGGCGGCGAATAGCCTGAGTTGGGAGGCACTGGACGGGTCGGCATCGATTGCATCCTGCTGCCACAACCGGGCGGCCTCCGGATACTCGCCGCGCTGATATGCCTGCCTGGCGTCGTCTGGTGTCCGTTCTTCAATGACGGCGCCTTCCGGCACCGGGGCCATATACGCACAGCCAGCAAGCATCAAAGCAACGCACAGTTGCACAAATCGGCGAAAGAACTGACTGGTCAGGAGATTTGGTTGCATGATCTTGAGGCCACGTGACTGCTGACGAGTTCCGGAGGTGCCGCATCGGAAAGCATACCCGATCCGGTATCCTAGTTGGCCGACGGCCAGCGTAATCGAGCCAGAGCGGAGTGCAGCGGGATGCAAAAAGGAATTCTCTACGTGGTGGCGACGCCGATCGGAAATCTCGACGACATCACGCTGCGTGCCATAGAAGTGCTGCGGCGGTCGGACCTGATTGCCGCCGAGGATACGCGGCATAGCCGCAAATTGCTCGATCGTCTCGGCCTGGCCACGCCCATGAAATCCATGCACGAGCACAACGAGGACGAAGCGGCGCCAGCTCTGGTGGAGCGGCTATTGCATGGCGAGAGCATCGCCTTGATCTCCGATGCCGGAACCCCTCTTTTGTCCGATCCGGGCTTCAGGCTGGTCCGACGGGCCGCGGGAGCTGGCGTCAGAATTTCACCGGTGCCGGGGCCAAGTGCGATCACCGCTGCTTTGTGCGTCTCTGGCCAGCCGACGGACCGATTTGCCTTCGAGGGATTCCTGCCGGCTGCCTCCTCGGCGCGGCGTAAACGCCTGGTGGAATTACAACGGGAGCCGCGAACATTGGTGTTTTTCGAGTCCAGCCACCGAATTCTCGGTGCCCTGGGTGATCTGCGGGTCGTCTTCGGCGAAGATCGACCGGCCTCATTGTGCCGCGAGTTGACCAAGCAGTTCGAAACCGTCCTGCGGGGCACCTTGGATGAGCTTTTCGAGCGCGTCGGGGAAGATCGAGTGCAGCAGAAAGGGGAGTTTGTCATCGTCGTGGCGGGGCATGAGGTCCGGAACGAGGAAACGCAGGCGGCAGGCGTCGAATTGGCGCAGGCCCTGCTCGAGTACCTGCCGGCCAGCCAGGCGGCAAAGGTCGCCGCCAAACTAACCGGCGCCTCCCGCCGCGCCCTCTACGAACTCATCGGTAAGGGCTCCTGAACCTTCCAAACTGGGCCGCGGAAGGCGCACCCTTTCCGCGACACGCATGAATACATCCCTGTAGCTCTTCAACGACC
Organism: Lysobacterales bacterium; assembly: GCA_041584255.1. Taxonomy (GTDB): domain Bacteria; phylum Pseudomonadota; class Gammaproteobacteria; order Xanthomonadales; family SZUA-36; genus JAUIBE01. The sequence continues at coordinate 2,457 of JBFHEJ010000089.1, read as the reverse complement.
GCGACGCTGGCGGCTCCTAAATACAACGCTACGCGTCTTTCGTTACGTCGCCTTAGGCCTGCGCCGAAGTTGGGCTCAATTTAATAGACTTGTGGGCCCAATTAGTAAAGAGGTCGAGCGAATGCGTTGCTATAAGAGCCTTTGTTTTCGGAGCGCCTTGAGCGACAATACGCCCGGGAGTCGGCCGGGCAATCGCTCCGTCACGGCTATGCCGGGACGGGGAGGAAAGTCCGGGCTCCGCAGGGCAGGGTGCCAGGTAACGCCTGGGGGACGTGAGTCCACGGAAAGTGCAACAGAAAGGATACCGCCCGGCTGTAACGGGCCAGGTAAGGGTGAAATGGTGCGGTAAGAGCGCACCGCGCAGGTGGCAACACGCTGCGGCTAGGTAAACCCCACCCGGAGCAAGACCAAATAGGAAAGCAATGTCGTGGCCCGCGGCGCTTTCGGGTAGGTCGCACGAGGCCGTCGGTGACGACGGTCCCAGATGAATGATTGCCGCGGGGCGAGCCCCGGACAGAACCCGGCTTACAGGCCGACTCCTTACTTCCCTGCAATTAGCCACCTTTTTGGCCTGGGTTTGCCATTCCTGGCGGCAAAACTCATAAATCCCTGACTTGCTTGACATTCACATGAATTAACTCTATCGTGCAGATCTGTGGGTTTTTGTGGGAATTAGTGGACCATAAGTGGGATCAGGGTGTTCTTCGGTGAGACTGCCATCAACCTGGACGCTAAAGGGCGTCTGGCGATACCGACACGCTACCGCGAGGCGATCCAGGATGCGTGCGGCGGACGATTGGTGCTCACCTACAGCGCTTTCGATTCGGGTGCACTCTGGTTGTACCCGGAAGAAGAATGGAAGCGTGTGCGGGACGCGGTGACCAGTCTTAGTACCTTCAATTCGGCCCACAGGAGTTTACAGCGGAGATTAGTGGGGAGCGCCAGTGGCACGGAGATCGACGGGAATGGAAGGATTTTGTTGCCACAGACACTAAGGCAGGTGGCAGGCCTTGAGAAAAAGGTCGTGCTCCTGGGGATGGGAAGCCGTTTCGAGATTTGGAACGAAACGGTACTCAACCAGAAGAGGATTGAAGAGGAGAAGAGCCTCAGTGAGGCGGTCTCCGAAGAGATGTCTCGACTCGTTCTCTGACCAGCCGGTCATCGAACGAGTGTATTGGACCAAGGGTACCGGTCCGGGGTGATGGCCGATCACCGCCACCAGCCGGTGTTGCTGGAAGAAGCGGTCGAGGGCCTCAGTATCAAGCCAGACGGGAGCTATCTGGACGGTACCTTTGGTAGGGGAGGACACAGCCGGGCCATATTAGCCGGGCTGTCGGGGCAGGGACGCCTCTTTTCCCTGGACAGGGATCCGGAAGCCGTGGCTGCCGGGAGGGAACTCGCAAAGCAGGACGCGCGTTTTCTTATTGAACAGGGAAATTTTGCAGAAATGGAACGCTTTGTCCTGCAATGGGGCATGGAAGAAGGCCTGGATGGCATCTTGCTCGACCTGGGCGTTTCTTCCCCCCAACTGGACGATCCGGAACGGGGCTTCTCATTTATGTCGGAGGGCCCGCTGGATATGCGAATGAACCCATCGCAGGGTGTATCGGCGGCCGAATGGCTGAACGAAGCGCCCGAACGGGAAATGGCCCGTGTGTTTTGGGAGTACGGAGAGGAGCGCCTTGCGCGCAGGATAGCCAGGAGCATCGCCATGACCCGGCAGCAGCAACGGCTGGAGACCACTGATCAGTTGGCGCAACTGATCGAGGGGACAGTCGGCCGCCGGGAAAAGAACAAACACCCGGCAACACGGTGTTTCCAGGCCATCCGAATACATATCAATAACGAATTGGGCAGCCTCAAAAAGGGGCTGACCGCCGCGATACGCTGGTTGCGCCCGGGAGGAAGGCTGGTCGTCATCAGTTTTCACTCCCTCGAGGACCGCCTGGTCAAGCGGACGATCAGAGAAGCCGCACGGCCAGGCGTAGTCCGAAGGAATATTCCACAGCATCCGGCACTTACACCCAGCCTCAAGGCTGTGGGCAAGGCAATTCGTCCTAATGAGCGAGAACTCTCCGCCAATCCCAGATCGCGAAGTGCAGTGATGCGGATTGCGGAGAAACTCGCTTGAATGCACGACTGATCCTGACTCTCATCCTGATGGCGCTGGTGACCTCCAGCGCGCTTGGTGTTGTCTATACCCGTCACGAAAGCCGCAGGCTGGCCGTGGAACTCGGCGAACTGGAGAACTTGCGTGACGAGACCATTGCCGAATGGAGCCGACTGCAACTGGAGCAGGCGTGGCTGGCCGACGCCAGCCATGTTGAGAGCAAAGCACGCTCGCAACTGGGCATGGATCAACCGGCAGAGACCCGCATCCTGGTAATCGAACCGTGAGCGACCAAAATGAAATCCGCGTTCCGGTGACCAGGCTCTACGCCTGCCTGGTGATTGTCG
>JBFHEJ010000088.1:0-8535 GCA_041584255.1 Lysobacterales bacterium | reverse complement strand
GCGGGCGGTTCGCCACACGCCGGCCGGATTTGGTGACGGGGCGGTAGCCGGTCACGTGGGCTTCCCTGCGGTGAAGCGGCAGGCCTACACCTCGTGCAGTGAGGTGCGAGGCGCCGCATCGCCGTCTTGAACCGCGATGCGAGAACGAGGACCGAGGGGCGCGGTGCGCCCCGTGCGCCTCTACCGGAAGTGCTCGACCAGCATGAGATCGGATTCCAGGCTCTTGACCGCGGTGTAGAGCATCCGGCGACACTCGTTTTCGTCCGCAGGTGCCATGATCAACATGTTTGGAATGCAGCGCAGGTAGCTCAGATCAAAACTGCCGGCGTGTGTTGGGCCGTCCGGACCAACCAGTCCGGCGCGGTCGATCGCCAGCATCACGGGCAGGTTTTGTATGGCGATGTCATGGATCAGCTGATCGTAGGCTCGCTGCAAAAATGTGCTGTAGATAGCGACCACCGGGCGAACGCCTTCACAAGCCATGCCTGCTGCCAGCGTGAGGCTGTGTTGTTCCGCGATTCCGACGTCGAAATACCGGTCCGGGAAACGCCTGTGAAACTCGACCAGCCCTGAACCCTCGCGCATGGCGGGCGTGATGGCCATCAGCCGATCGTCTTGTGCCGCCATGTCGCATATCCAATCCCCAAAAACTTCGGTGTAGCTGGGTAGGCGGACCGTGGGTTCGGGCTTGCTTTCGACACCCTTTTCCGGATCGAAGGGGCCGACCGCATGGTACTTTACCGGGTCTTTCTCCGCCGGCGCATAACCCTTGCCCTTGGCAGTAATAATGTGCAGCAGGTTAGGACCCTCGATATCCCTGGCTGTGCGAATGGTTCGCAACAAAACATGCAAATCGTGCCCGTCTATTGGCCCCAGGTAATTGAATCCGAGTTCCTCGAACAAGGTGCTGGGCATGACCATGCCCTTGATGTGCTCTTCCCAGCGGCTCATGAATCGCCAGGTGCGGGAATCCCTGCGCATCAACCGCTTGCCCCTCTCGCGGATGCCCGTCACCGTCGGGCCGCTCATCAGCCTGCCCAGCATTTTGGTCAGGGCGCCGACATTCGGCGAAATTGACATCTGGTTTTCGTTGAGCACGACGAGCAGGTTAGGGTCGAGCTCACCGCCGTGATTCAGCGCTTCGTAGGCCATTCCTGCGGTCATGGCGCCGTCCCCAATGACGGCCACACATTTTCGATCCTCGCCCTTGGCCGCCGACGCCAGCGCCATACCGAGTGCGGCGCTGACGGAGGTCGAGGAATGACCCGTGCCAAAGGTGTCGAAATCGCTTTCAGATCGTTTCGGAAAAGGAGCCAAGCCGTCTTTCTTCTTGATCGAAGTGATGCGGTCAGCACGGCCGCACAAGATCTTGTGAGGATAGGCTTGATGACCCACGTCCCAGACGATGCGATCATGCGGGGTATCGTAAAGAAAGTGCAGCGCAACCGTCAGCTCAATACAACCCAAGCCGGCGCCGAAATGCCCGCCGCTGGCCGCCACCGAGCGAATCAGGTACTGCCTGAGTTCGTTTGCAATGGGCAGCAGTTCCTCTTCAGAAAACTTCCGCAGATCGGAAGGAACCGTGATCCTGCTCAGGTGGGGGTAAAGGTTTTCGTCCATATGTTCTATTTTAGCGGTCCCGGCTGACGACGTAAGCCGCCAGGTACGATAGCGCTGCGTGTTCACCGGGATGAACCCGAAGGGCATGGATCGCCGTGTCGCGCAATGACAATGCACGGCGGCGCGAAGCTTTGATTCCGATAATCGAAGGAAACGTGGGTTTGTTCCGGGAGCGATCAGCCCGGCTTACCTTGCCCAGCGTCTCGCTTTCCCCGGTTTCGTCCAGGATGTCGTCATGGATCTGAAAGGCCAGCCCCACACATTCACCGTAGGTGGCAAGGGCCTGTTGCGTCATCATGTCAGCGCCAGCGACAACCGCGGGCGCTGTGACACACAATTGAATCAGAGCTCCGGTCTTTAGCCTGTGCATCGTTTCCAGCGCCTCGAGATCCAGTGTCTTGCCGACGGCAGCGAGGTCCAGCATTTGTCCCCCGGCCATCCCCATAGAGCCACAAGCCCGGGCAAGCGCTCTGACGATCTGAAGGCAAATTGCCGGCGAAAGTCCGTCATCTTCCGCGAGAAGCTGGAATGCCAGCGCCTGCAAGGCATCTCCCGCCAGTATCGCAGTCGCCTCGCTGAACGCCTTGTGGACACTCGGCCTGCCGCGGCGCAGATCATCATCATCCATGGCTGGAAGGTCATCGTGGATCAGCGAATAGGCGTGAATGATTTCTACAGCGGCCGCCGTGCTATCGAGTAAGTCACGCTTCATATCGAGATATTCCGCGGCAGCATAAACCAGCAGTGGACGAATGCGCTTGCCGCCATCGAGCGAGGCGTAGCGCATGGCCAGATGCAGCTCGGGTGGGCGTGCGTCCTCGGCGGGCAGCAGCTCTGTGAGAAGCTTGTCAAAACGTGCGCGCCAGGCGGAGAGTCGCTCCTCCGTGCTAATCGGCTGGCTCCGCCGGGACCGCGGAAGACTCATCTTCAATCTGGGTCAACTGCTCGACCACCTGCTGGGCCTGATCGAGAATCTTCTGACATCGCCGGGTCAGCTCGACCCCCCGCTTGAATTGGCTCAGAGATTCATCAAGGCTCAGTTCGCCCTTTTCGAGGCGGCCAACGAGAGCCTCGAGTTCGGCCAGCGCCGCTTCGAAGTCGGGTGCGTCAAGGGCTTCGCTTTCAGTGGCAGTTTGCCTGTTGTCCGAATCACTCATTTTGGTTGCACATGGTGCCCGAAAAAGCCAGCCAAATTCGACAATTACCATGCCGGGACGGGGACACTAGCTTAGCCGGGAACGGGGGTCAAGCAAGTCCGGCCCGGGAAGCACTCCGAAGGCAAATCTCTCGCAGGCGAACGAGATCGGGGTGAGCTGGATCCCAGCGGTATTGAAGGCCGGCATCGGCAAGCCAGCCATGCAATCTTGGTGCCTTCATCCAATCGCCAACAGCCACCGCCTCGTCTCCCCAGTAGAGCACTGGAATTGACTCTCTCTGCCAAGGAGGAATGTTCTGTTCCTGGAAGATCTTTTTGAGCTTGCGCCTGGGACCGCCGGATCGGAGCTGGATGCGGGTCCCAGGACGGCGCGGTCCAACAGTCCAGCCACTGGGCGATACAGAATCGCCACCGACCAGCCTCAGGGTGCCGACTTCCGGACCCAGTGAAAGCGCTGGCCCCGTCCACTTTTTCTCCGGACAATCGGGCGGCTGGGGCGGTGGCAGGAGAAAAAGCTGGTCATTGTAGTACCTCACGGCCCAACCGGCCCAGGTCGTTTCACAGTGCGCATCCCGAGAAGCGGATGTGATCTGCGCAATGAATTCAATCAGGCGACTCTGCGGCACCGGCGGCGCATTTTCCTGTTTCAACCACCACCGCAGGATGACGCTCATATTTTCAGGACCGAGATCGTAGAATTTTTGGAGTTGGACTCCACCGTCTTGCTCTGGCTGCAGGTCTATCCGGGCAAGCAACGCCTCTAAAGCGCCGACGGTGGCTCGCAAGTGCCGGGCAGATCGCGCCAATGACTCACGGGCGCTTGGCCAGCGTGATTTGAGCAGCGGCATAACGTGATGGCGGACGAAGTTGCGATCGTGTCGAACGTCGAGATTGGATGGGTCTTCAATCCAGTCGACACCCCGTTCCATGAGATAAGCTTCCAGGGCCTGCCTGGAAAAGCCGAGCAGGGGTCGAACAACATGACCGCCTGCCAACGGACGAATTTCCGGAATGCCCGCCAATCCTTCGACTCCCGAGCCACGCATGGCGTGCAAGATTAGTGTTTCAGCCTGGTCGTCGGCCGTGTGTGCAGTCAGATATATGGCGTGGGGGTTCAAGTGATGCGCGACTATCCGATAACGCATTTCACGGGCATTGCTTTCGCGATTGGCGCCGCTTGCGCCCAGGCTCAGGCTCTCAATGGTCAGTCGGACATTGCGTTGTTTGCAAAACCGTTCACAGTGCCTTTGCCAGGAGCCACTTTCCTGGTGAATGCCGTGATTGAAGTGAATGGCCTCGATGTCTGTGTTCAACTCTGGCCCCAACTCGCAGAGGGCCTGGAGGAGGGCGGTAGAATCAGCGCCGCCACTGAATCCAACCAAATAGCTTCGGGGGTGTGGGAAATCGTCGAGCTTTCGGAACAGCTTCTGGTTATCGAAGGACTTGCTCACTTTGGATTCCTGGCACGGTCTCAGCGTGAGGCCGCGTCAAGTTCGGCATCAGGCTTCCTGAAACTCGCCGTAAGACAGCAGCTTCCTGTATCTCGTCTCAAGCAATTCTTCGGTCGTCATTTGCTCGAGCTCGTCAAGCTGCCGCTCAAGGCAGTCACCGAGCCGTTGGGCCACTTCGTCGGGTTCTTTGTGCGCGCCGCCCAGGGGTTCGGGGATAACCTCGTCAACAAGGCCGAGGCCCTTGAGGCGATCCGATGTGATCCCGAGCGCGGTGGCGGCGTCTTCCGCCCTGGCGGCGTCTTTCCAGAGAATGGAGGCGCAGCCTTCGGGCGAAATGACCGAGTAGGTGCTGTACTGCAGCATGTTGACACGGTCGCCCACACCGATAGCCAGGGCTCCTCCCGAGCCACCCTCGCCGATTACCGTGCAAATGACGGGTGCTCGCAACTCGGACATCACTGCAAGATTGCGGGCGATGGCTTCAGATTGCCCGCGTTCCTCGGCGCCAACGCCTGGATAGGCGCCTGGCGTATCGATAAAGGTGATCAATGGAAGATTGAACCGCGCGGCCATGTTCATAAGGCGAAGCGCCTTGCGATAGCCTTCGGGTCGCGACATGCCGAAGTTACGAAACACCTTGGCCTTTGTATCCCGACCCTTCTGCTGACCGATAAACATGATGGAGCGACCACGAAAGCTCGCTGGTCCACCTACGATGGCGTGATCGTCTGCGAATGCCCGATCGCCATGCAATTCGTGGAATTCGTCGAACATTTTGTCCACGTAGTCCAGCGTATACGGCCTGAGCGGGTGCCGGCTGAGCTGAGAAACCTGCCAGGGCGTCAGATTGCTGAAGATATTCCTGATTTTCTGGTTCATTTTGCCCTGGAGGCGTTGAATCTCTTCATCCAGATTCAGGGCATTGTCCGAGCCGACATGCTTCAGTTCGTCAATCTTTGCCTGCAATTCGGCAATCGGTTGTTCGAAATCAAGATAATTGGATGCCATGGTTCCTGTCTCGTAAAATGCCCGGCCCATCCCGCGATCAGGGACGAAACCATTATACCCGTGGGATGAAGTCCATCATGGCCCGGAAATCTGAGGGATCTGATTCTTCCTTGGCACCTTTCGAAGGTTCCAGTTTGCCAGTGCCCAATCCCAGAGTTCTGCCAGGCCGGTCCCCTGAGGAGGATCCTGGCCCAGAAACCGCAGCGCCGCCGAAATTGCCTCTTTCGGAGCCTGGTTCGAGACTGGGTCCGCCCTCAACCGCTTACTGAGTTTAAGCCCATCCTGACCCAGCACAACCGGGACGTGGGCATAGGCTGGGGATTGGAAACCGAGCCTTCGCTGCAAAAGTATCTGGCGCGGTGAAGAGTCGAGAAGATCTGCGCCCCTGACGACGTGAGTCACACCCTGGAAGGCGTCATCCACGACAACTGCCAGCTGATATGCCGGCAAGCCATCTGCCCGCCAGATGACAAAGTCGCCTGTTGTGTTCTCGACACTTTGCCGTTGCTGTCCCTGCACCTCATCTGTAAAGCTGATTTCCTCTTTAATTGTTCTGATACGAATGGAACGTGGCCTTAAGCCCTTACCAACACCGCCCCTGCAGGTTCCGGGATATATGCCCGACTTGGGCAAATCGGACCTGCTGCAGCCACACCAGTACGCTTCACCATGCTCGAGTAGCCAATCAACAGCGTCCTGATAGGCCTTTTCGCGTGTGCTTTGATATAACACGGGGCCATCTGGCGCCATGCCCAGCCTTCTTACGTCGCGCAGAATTCGCTCGGCACTTCCCGCAACCTCTCTCGGCGGATCGATGTCCTCGATGCGAATCAGCCATTGGCCATTGCGGCTGCGAGCCTCAAGAAAGCTGGCAACGGCCGCGACAAGGGATCCGAAATGGAGATCCCCGGTGGGTGAAGGAGCAAAGCGGCCGCGGTAGGGCCTTAGGTCACTGGTCACATCAACAGATGCAGTTGGTTTGGTCAGTTCCCGATTCTACTGCCCGACGACTTGTGGCGTCTCCTGGAGAAATGCGCCCGCAATCATTTTTACGCCGCACTGCCACAATATGGCGAGGTTTGAAGTGTCCGCAATTTCATCGGCGATGACGATGGTGTCATTTTCCCCAGCTGCCTCGACGATTTGCCTAATGGCGTCCTGCGCCTTGGTGTTGCCCTGCAAGTCCACAGTCAGGGACGTATGCAGTTTGATGTATTGGGCACGCAGGTGCTCGAACAACTGCATCGTTCGGCGCTCGGCGCCAAATGACGAGATCGAAAGCCGGCACCCCATGGAAGACAGTTCCCGAATCAGGCGTTGAGTTGGCTTCAGGTTGGCCTGTGCTGTATCGGCGGTAATCTGGATGATCAACTTGTGCGGGTCAGCCGCATAGATTTTGACTTGTTCGATCAACCAGGCTGAAAAACCAGGGTCGGTTACGGAATGATTGTTAAGGGACACCACCTGGCTTTCATCGCAATCTGCTATTGAACGCAATATCGAAGGGATAACACTGCGATCGATATGCCCGGCCAGGTCGTGCTTATTGGCAACAGTCGCGAAATCGCCATGTGGATAGTCGTTTTCCTCGCCTCTGAGGAAAACCAGGTTTTCGATCAGCTGCTCTCCCTCACCGTCCAGGTCGACAATTGATTGATGGGCAGCATAGAAATCTTCGTTCTTCAAAGCGAAGCGAATGCGCTCGACCCACGCACTCTCTTCTTCGGCCGGCGCCACAGCAGTAAGCTGCGGGCGGTACAAGACCAGCGCGTCGCCTTGCTGCCTGGCCTCTGTGCAGGCCCTGCGAGCCTGAGAGATGACGCTCCTGGCGTCTCTTGTTAAACGGCTAACCTGAACCATGCCGATACTGCAGGAGGCCGAGAATGATCGTCCATCGGCTTCGATGATCACGTTTTTGTACGCGTGGTGGATGGCTTTTGCAAAGGCTTCGATTTGTTGCTTGGTTCTGCGCGCAGCCAGGACGGCAATTCCACGGTCGCTGATCCGTCCGCAACCGTCCCCTTCCTCGACATACTCGCGAACAACTCTGGCGAGCTCCATGACGTAGGCATCGACGCCTGTGAATCCGACTTCATCTTGAGCGACATCGAGGTTATCTGGCTCTACGAACATAACTGCCGCGGCAGCTTCAGATTCGGCTTCTCTATCCAGGAACTCAGACAACTGGCTGGCAAAGCGATTCCGATTTGGGAGCTGGGTTACGGGATCTGTGTTTCTGAGTCGTTCCAATTCGGCTGCCAGCTCCGCTGCCTGGTCGCGCTCCTGCAACAACATTTGGATGCAGGGCTCACCGTTGAAATTGGCAGCGGAAAACTGCAACGAGGCCGAAAAGGTGCTGTCGTCAGGACGGTGAACCTCCACATCCAGCGGAGCAGACGGAAAGTTGCCCTTCGAAAGGTCGCGCAAGACAGCCTTGAAGTCGCCGTCCGGGACACGAACCATTTCAAGTAAAGATATTCCCTGCAGTTCGGTTGGCGCTCCTATGCGCAGGCATTCCATGTAGGCCCGATTGGCGTAGACGTGAAGTCCTTCATGAACATAGGCGATGGCGTCTCTTGCGCTGTCGAGCAGCAAATCGTATCGGTGCTCCAACTCCTCAAGCTGGGCCTGCTGGGTGCGGCTGCGATGCAAAACCGCTTGGGTATCCATCAGGTCTGACGCCAGTGAAATCAGCAATTCGTCATTGCTCGCATCAATAACAAGACAGGCAGCGGTCCTGAGCAGGGAATTCAGCCGTTCAGTGTCTTCCAGATCGCTATAAAGGGCGCAGGGAACTGAAATCTGCCGGGATAATGCTGTGACTTCTTCCAGTCCCGCGGCTACGGGATCAGGGTTGGCATAAATAATGAGAAGTGGCGTGTGGCCCTCAATGGCGCGGTTGAGTTCAGCAAAGGTCGCAACGTGAATTATATGAATTTTGATTCCGGAATTTCTGAGCACACTATTAATATGCTCAGACGATTCGGGGGTTCGATCCAGAACCAAGAGGTTGATGCTATCCATGGCTTCAGCAATTCCTTTGCCCCATCCCTGAACATGATTCTAACTTCGTATATTCACATAAATCAATAAATTAAGGCCGGAACTAATACTGGCGCCTGCATAGCGTTCGGGCGTCGCGTGAACGCCAGGGCGCCCAACCGAACTCGAGTTTTGATGCTGCAACATACCTTACCCGGCTGGAACGATCGCGGTATCATTGGCCGCCTTGAACGCCGCTTTCGGTCCACCTCAGTCGCAACGATATGGCCTTGACCGGCCGGGCAAATTTTGGAGATT
>JBFHEJ010000087.1:0-8667 GCA_041584255.1 Lysobacterales bacterium | reverse complement strand
CCGCCGCCGGCGCAGGTGCCCGAGCCGTGCGGCTAGTGGCGCTGATTGCCGGCGCCATGCTGGCTTATGCCGTCGTCTTGTTGCTGGCGGGCTTGCGCCGGCGGCACCTGGAAAAAGGTTCAGCCTGATCGGCCATTGAGCCCTGACACCGTCCGCACCCGAATACCGTTGCCGCAATACGGGTTTGGGGACGGTTCCGCTGGTATAATTTCGAACTTTTGTGGGCGCGTCTTTTTACGCTTTTGGATGGCGCTTTTCGGGTGCGTGGGATGAGGGTTTGCAGAGACAGGCCGGTTGTTCGGCTGTCGCGGTCCAGCGTGGTGACCATCGGCAATTTCGATGGTGTACACCGCGGGCATCGCGCCCTGATCGATCGCTGCCGATCGCTGCAAGGCTCCGGTGACGACCTCGCCGTTGTTACCTTTGAGCCACTGCCGCTGGCGTTTTTTCGTCCGGACGAGCCGCCGTCGAGGTTGAGTTCACCGGCCGAGCGCATTCGCCTGCTCCGAGAGGCGGGCGCGGGGCTGGTGTGGATACTGCGTTTTGATCGGCGCCTGGCCGAAGTTGGCGCCGAGGAATTTGTCAGCGACGTGCTGGTGGAGTCGCTTGGCGCGCGTCACGTGGTGATGGGCGATGATTTTCGTTTCGGCCACAAGCGCCAGGGTGACCTGGCGTTGATGCGCAGACTTGGCGCGCGCCATGGTTTCGAGGCCCACGTGGCCGACACCGTGACGCTCGATGGACAGAGAATCTCCAGTGGCGCCATTCGCGAGGCGCTGGCGCGCAGCGATTTCGCGCACGCGACCAGGCTGTTGGGCCGGCCTTACGCGATTACCGGGCGCGTGCTGCGTGGGCGGCAACTGGGTCGCCGGCTGGGCTACCCGACGGCAAATGTCGCAGTGCGTGCGCTGCCGAGCCCCGTGCTCGGCGTCTTCGCGGTGAGGGCGCGGGTGGCCGACGGCGCCTGGCGGGCGGGGGTCGCCAACCTGGGCCGCCGGCCGGCGGTCGGCGGCGAGGAACTCCTGCTTGAGGTGCATTTTTTTGACTACGGGCCCGACCTTTACGGGCGGCGGCTGGAAACACAATTTGTGGCAAAGTTACGCGATGAAGCGCATTTCGACACCATGGAAGAACTGGTCCGGCAAATGAAAAAAGACGAGGCCAGGGCGCGAGCGATACTGAACGATGAGCAGTGGATAACGGAGTAGTGGACTACAAGGACACCATCAATCTGCCGAAAACCGCTTTTCCGATGAAGGCCAACCTGGCAGGCCGCGAGCCGCGCATGCTGGCCGAATGGGAGGGGGTCGAGCTCTACCACCTGATCCAGGAGGCGACTGCCGACCGGCCGCTGTGGATCCTGCATGACGGTCCGCCGTACGCCAATGGCGACCTGCACATGGGTCATGCCGTCAACAAGATCATGAAGGACATCGTGGTCAAGTCCCGGCTGATGGCTGGTTTTCGCTCACCCTATGTGCCCGGCTGGGACTGTCACGGCCTGCCGATCGAAATCCAGGTTGAGAAAAAAGTTGGCAAGGTAGGGCGCAAGGTCGACGCCGCGGTCTTTCGCCAGAAATGCCGCGAGTACGCCGACCGCCAGATCGATATCCAGCGGGAAGGCTTCCGCCGGATGGGCGTGCTGGGTGACTGGTTCGATCCCTACGCCACCAAAGACCTTCGTTACGAAGCGGATGAAATCCGTGCCCTGGCCGACATCATCGAGCAGGGGCACCTGGAACAGGGCGCCAAGCCGGTCAACTGGTGTTTTGATTGCGGTTCGGCCCTGGCCGAGGCCGAAATCGAATATCTCGACAAGACTTCACCCGCTGTCGATGTGCTGTTCGAAGCGGTCGACGCGGCAGATCTGTTGTCGCGCTTTGGCTCAGCACGTACCGAAGGCCGCGCCGGCGTGCCCATCTGGACAACTACACCCTGGACATTGCCGGCCAACCAGGCGGTGGCCCTCAATGCTGAACTCGAATACGAGCTGCTGCGGGGCGTCCAAGGGGGGAGCAAGGTTGGCCTGGTGGTCGCTGCCGATCTGCGCGCCGAGTTCAGCGCGCGCGTCGGGCTCGATGACGTGGAGGTCCTGGGGCGCACCAGCGGTGAACGGCTCGAGGGGGTGGTTTTGCAGCACCCCTTCTACGACCGGCGGGTGCCCATTGTGCTCGGCGAACATGTCACCACCGAGGCTGGCACGGGCGCGGTGCACACTGCGCCGGGACATGGCGAGGACGACTTCCGCATGGGCCAGCAATATGGCCTCGACATCGTCAATCCGGTCGGTGGTGACGGACGCTACCTGGACGACACAGAGCTTTTTGGCGGCGAGTTCGTCTGGAAAGCCAACGACCACATCATCGATGTGCTGCGCCAGCGCGGTTCGCTGCTTCATGCCGGGGACTTCCAGCACAGCTACCCGCATTGCTGGCGTCACAAGTCTCCAACTGCGTTCCGGGTGACGCCACAGTGGTTTATCTCGATGGAGCGCGCGGACCTGCGGGCCAAGTCGCTGCGCGCCATCGACGGCGTGAACTGGGTGCCCGCCTGGGGCCGCGAGCGCATCTACGGCATGATCGAAAACCGGCCCGACTGGTGTATTTCGCGCCAGCGCACCTGGGGTGTGCCGATCACCCTTTTCGTCGACTGCGCGGGTGAATTGCATCCGCAGGCCGTGGACCTGATGCGCCGAGTCGCCGACATCGTCGAGCAGGAAGGGGTCAACGCCTGGTACAGCGACGAAATTTTCGCGCGGCTGGGTGTCGATCCGGAGCAATACGAGCGCGTCACCGACATTCTCGACGTCTGGTTCGATTCCGGCAGCTCTCACTATTGCGTGCTCGACCAGCGCGACGAGTTGCGGCGCCCGGCGGAGATGTACCTCGAGGGTTCGGACCAGCATCGCGGCTGGTTCCATTCGGCCCTGCTGACTTCAGTGGCCATGCACGGCGAGGCGCCCTATCGTTCGGTGCTCACCCACGGCTTCGTGGTCGACGCCGAAGGGCGCAAGATGTCGAAGTCGCTGGGCAACATCATGGAGCCCAAGACCATCATGAACACCCTGGGCGCAGACGTGTTGCGCCTGTGGGTCGCCGCTGCCGATTACCGCGGCGAGATGTCGGTGTCCGACGAGATCCTGGGGCGCGTCGCCGACGCCTATCGGCGCATTCGCAACACCGCGCGCTTCCTGCTCGGCAACCTCGCCGGCTTCAAGCCTGATTCTGCCCTGCCGCCGGAAGAATTGCTGCCGCTCGACCGCTGGGCCGTCGACCTGGCCTTTCGGGTGGAACAGACCGTGGAAACGGCTTATGACGAGTTCCAGTTCCTCGCCGTCTACCAGCGTGTGCACCATTTCTGCGCCGTCGAAATGGGCGCTTTTTACCTCGATGTCATCAAGGATCGGTTGTACACCACGGGGCGGGCAAGCCACCCACGATTGTCGGCACAATCCGCGATGTATCACATCCTGCAGGCGATGGTGCGCTGGATTGCGCCGGTGCTGACCTTCACCGCCGAGGAAATCTGGAAGCAGGTGCCGGGTGCGAGCGGTGATGTGAAAGACAGCGTGCTTCTGCAGACCTGGTACCAGGGCCTGTTTGAACTGGACGCCGCCGAGGCTCAGCGCGCGCGCTGGTCACGGATCATGAACGTGCGCCAGGCGGTCAGCCGCGAAATCGAAGCCCTGCGCAAGGCCGGCGAGGTCGGTTCATCACTGGCTGCCGAAGTGCAATTGTGGGCCGACGGGGAAATCCTCGGCGACCTTCGCTGGCTGCAAGACGAACTGCGATTCGTTCTGATTACTTCCGCGGCTGGCCTGGACGAATTGCCAGGCGCTCCTGACGATGTTCCGCACATCAAGCTCGACGGCGGCACGCTGGCGCTGCGCGTATCCGCCTCGCCACATTCAAAATGCGTTCGCTGTTGGCACTACCGCGAAGATGTCGGGTCGAACCCTGGGCACCCGGAAATATGCGGGCGTTGCGTCAGCAATGTCGATGGCCCGGGGGAAACCCGCAAATTTGCCTGAATGGGTGGCGCTATGTTAACTCGAATCCTGATCTGCGCAGCCGTTGTTATGTCGCTCGGTTCTCTGCCGTTGCGTTCGGGCCAGGTCGAGTACCGCTCCCAGTATCTTGGCGAGGAACACCGCCAGATCAAGAGCCTGTCGGCGGAGGACCTGGAAGCCCTCAGCCAGGGCGGTGGCTGGGGCCTGGCCAAGGCGGCTGAACTGAACGGGCTGCCGGGTCCGCTGCACGTCTTGCAGATGGGTGATCAAATCGAATTGAGCAGCGAACAGGAACAGGCGGTCCAGGCCATCTACGACGCCATGCGGTCGGAGGCGGTTGAAATCGGCTTGCAAATGATCGACCTGGAAGCGGAACTCGACGCGGCGTTTGCCAATGGCAATATCAATCAATCATCGCTCAGGCGGCTGGTCACCGAGATCTCCCGGCTCCGGGGGGAACTCAGGTACATTCATCTGGCCGCCCACCTGGAGACACCGGGCGTGCTCAGCGAGCAGCAAGTCAAGCAGTATTACGCACTGCGTGGCTACACCGAGGATCCCTGTGCCCGGGTGCCCGACGGACACGACCCGGACATGTGGCGTCGCCACAATGATTGCGACTAAACCCGCGGCGGGCTTACGGACAGACATGAACGAGAAGGCACAGCATCAACCAGTCATTCAACGGGCCATGTGGCCGCCTTACCCCTGGTCGTGGCTGGGCATCACCGCGCTGGTCGTGTTCTTCGACTGGGAACTCAAGCACCTGGTGAGCGAGTCGCTCACCCTCTATCGTCCGGTGGAGGTGTTTTCCTGGCTCAATATCACCCTGGCCCACAATTACGGCGCCGCCTTCAGTTTCCTCAGCGACGCCGGTGGCTGGCAGCACTGGTTGTTCACCATACTTCCCGCGGTGGTCAGCCTGTTCCTGCTGGTCTGGCTGATCAGGCTGCCGCGCGCGGAGTGGCGCACGGCGCTGTCGCTAAGCCTGATCCTCGGTGGCGCCATCGGCAACCTCGCCGGGCGGGTAAAATACGGCTACGTGGTCGACTTTGTGGACGTGCACTACGCCGGCTGGCATTTCCCGGCATTCAACCTGGCCGACGCCGCCATCACCTGCGGTGTCGTCCTGCTGCTGTTCGATGCATTGCTGGTGGAATTGGCGCGGCGGCGGCAGGCACGGGCTAATCCATGAAGATCCTGCTCGCCAATCCCCGCGGTTTCTGTGCCGGTGTCGATCGCGCCATTGAGATCGTTGAGCGCGCGTTGGAGCTGTTCGGCGCGCCGATCTACGTTCGCCACGAGGTGGTTCACAATCGTGTCGTCGTCGATCGGCTTGCCAAGGCCGGTGCGCGATTCGTGGACGAACTCGAAGAAGTGCCCGACGGTGCAACTGTGATCTTCAGCGCCCATGGTGTTTCCCAGGCCGTGCGCAGTGAAGGCGCGGGCCGTGGCCTCAAGGTTTTCGACGCCACCTGCCCGCTGGTGACCAAGGTCCACATGGAGGTTGCCCGTTACTGTAAGCAGGGCAAGGACGTGATCCTGATTGGCCATGCGGGCCATCCCGAGGTCGAGGGCACGCTGGGTCAGTGGCTGGAGCGGCCGCCACGCGGCAATCGAATATGCCTGGTCGAAAGCCTGGAGGACGTCGCCGGTCTGAACGTGGGCTACCCCGAGGACATTGCCTTCGTCACCCAGACCACGCTCTCGGTGGACGACTGCCAGGCGATCATCGCCGCCCTGCAGTCACGCTTTCCCGCCATCGAAGGGCCGCGCCACGACGACATCTGTTATGCCACGCAAAACCGCCAGGATGCGGTCAAGTTGCTCACCGAGCAGGCCGACCTGATCCTGATCGTTGGTTCGATCAATAGTTCCAATTCGAACCGACTACAAGAAGTTTCGGAAAAGCGCAATGTTCCCGCCTACCTGATTGATGGTCCGGAAGACATTCGCGATTCCTGGCTGGAAGGAGTTTCCACGGTCGGTCTGACGGCCGGCGCATCGGCACCCGAGAGCCTGGTCCAGGGTGTCGTTGCCGCACTGCGGGCTCGCGGTGCAGAGCAGGTCGAACAACTGCAGGGGATTGCCGAGAACATGGAGTTCGCACTGCCAAAGGAGCTGCGGGTCTCTCTGACGGGCTAGCTTTCTTTCTCCGGGCTGCGCCACGGATCACAGCCCTCGAAACCCTTCGTTTTGAGCCATTTGGTCATGTTCTTGGTGTACACGGATGGCCCGGTAACGCGCAACTCGCCATTGTGACGGGCCGTTGCGATCGATTTGTGGCCCCACCAGACTTCAGACAGGGTTTTGGCCGCGCATTCAACAAATACGTCGACCTCGTGACCGGCATTCTCATCGCACACTTCCGGTTTGCCATCTTTTACGGCGATGAAAAACCTGGATGGCAGATCGACGTCCGTCAGGCGGAATTGCAACACCGTGTCGCCATCGGGCAAATGTTCGGGGTCTATCGAGGTCGCGATCGCCCTGATCAGCGAATCGACGTCGATTTCCTCTTCGCTCATTTCGCCATAAACCCAGTTCTTTGCCCAGCCTGCTAACTCGTTAAGTAACGGCCCCAGTGACTTTCCGGCTGGCGTCAGCCGATATTCATGGCCCCGTTTCTCAGGCGTTCGCTTGCGAATCGCGATGCCGGCGTCAACCAGCGTTTTCAAGCGTGCATTGAGTAGCGAGGAGGAAATCCTGGGCAGGACCCTCTGAAAGTCCGAAAACCGGGTGGCACCGAGAAACATCTCCCGGATGATCAACATGGTCCATCGCTCGCCGAGGAGCGCGGTGGCTTTGGAAACGGGGCAGGATTCGCCGTAGTCGTACATTTCAGCGCAGGAATGTACGCCGGTTGCTTCAAAAAGTGAAGTTGTTTGGTGCTGTTTTTGCACTTCAACCAGCGGGGTTGCTCTTCGAAAATTTTCCTACGCCGTGACCCCCACGGTGCCGGAAGAACAGAACAGGAGAGTAAAAATGTTTACCGTGCTCACAAGGCACCCCAAGGCGCAAGGGCTTACGTATCTGCAGCACTGGCGGTTTGCCATGCGCATTTGCTGGCGCCTGTTACGCAGTGCCCTGGCTTTTGCCATACACGCGCAGTTGACCTTCGTCACCATCGATCGGGGCCTGGACCTCGAAGCCACCGCGGCATTTCTTCTGCGGTGTAACCAGGAGGTCGAAGATTACGCTGCGACAGCGCCTCAAAACCGGGCAGCCCAGCAAGAGCCGACTTCGGCGCTATCCCCCGTCACCTGGCGCAAGCCCGTTTGGTCCAGTCCAAGACTGCCGCAGCTATCGCCTTCCTGGGCGCCGATTGGATCGGCCCAGGCCGTAAATGAGAGCGCATCCGTTGCGTCGGGTGGGTCCATACGGATCTCGTAATGTTCGGGTGCTGGAGGCAGGCACGAACGGGTATCGAATCGCCCGGTAGTGGCGAAAACGCGTTCCTGGCAGCTGCCAATGGCGAGCAGTACCGCAATGGCCTCGGTGCGGTGTACGCGAAGCAAGTACCCCTGGTAGGTCGGAACGGCAAGGCTTACCAGGATGACCACTACGGCGATGGCCACGACCAGCTCGACCAGCGTGAAACCGCCCGGCTCTGTATGTCCGCCGGTCACCGCCGCCGCCGCCAGCCCAGGCGTCCGCACGGCGCGTCATCGGATACCTGGTCGCAGAATGCATGGCCCCCCGGTTCAGGAGGGAAGGGGTCCGGCGCCAGTGATTCCGCCCACGGACGAGCGACTACAGTTTCGGTGACCGCCACGCTGCCAGGGTACCGCCCCGTGCCGCGAGCGAGGATGCGGTAATACGCGAGTGTGGGCTCTGCTGCATCGTCGGTGCCGGAGATAGCGTCCAATGGCACCCTGTGCAATTCCTCGATCAGCCAGCGGGGTGCCTCGGTGCCCGGCAGACTGTAATCCATGCGCATTGCGCCGCCGGGTTCAAGCCCTGCAATCACGGCGTTGATACGCCACCATGCGGTGTCCTCGAATTCGGGGTCGTCGGGCAGGGTGCCGCCGGCATGCACCGGTGGCGTCGGGCCGCACTGCTGGGCGCACTCGTCACCGAGCGGGTCAACAGCGCGACTTTGAAGCCAGTAGCCCGCCCATTGCCCAGCCAGTTGGGCACGCTGGAGGGCCAGTTGGCCGTCGGCAGAGTTCCCTGCCATGCGCCGTTCCAGCAGCATACCGGTGGCCACAGCGAGCGCCAGCAACACCATGGAGGCCATCAGCAGCAAGCCGGCGATGAGGGCGACGCCCCGCGAGTGGGTCAGGTTCGTCGGGGTTACGCCAGCCCTCACCGCAGCTTGGCTCCGAGTGGAATGGTCGCGGTCCATACGCGCCTGAGGCGGCCGTCCCCGGGTGCGGTCACCACCTCGTCGAGCACCATGAGTGTCATTTCTGCGCCATCGCCGGGCGAATCCGCTGAGGCCACCAGCAAGGCGATGTCGAGGCCGATGACGTTTTCGATGTTCGTCCAGCGCCCCCCACGAACGCGCCGGTCGGCCTGGTGGTCGCCATCGCGGTCTTCGGCGTAAAGCACCTGGAAGGACTCGACACCCGTCACCAGCCCTTCCCGGTTGATCTGGCGCACCAGGGCGCCCCCGGCAGGTCCGTAGTGACAGGTGTGTGCGAGGTTACTTGCGG
>JBFHEJ010000086.1:0-8679 GCA_041584255.1 Lysobacterales bacterium | reverse complement strand
CGTGGTGGTCAACATGCGCATGATGACGCGCATGGGTGCGCCGGCGCTGGCGCGCATCGAGCGCGAAGGCGGTTTCATCAAGGGCCTGCATTCCATCGGAGAACTGGACCCGGAGCGGCGATTCATTATGCATTTCCCCGAGGATCTGGAAATCCAGAGCTATGGCTCGGGATACGGCGGCAATGCACTGCTGGGCAAGAAGTGTCACGCTTTACGCATCGCCAGCTACCAGGCGCGCACCGAGGGCTGGCTGGCAGAGCACATGCTGATCGTCGGCCTTGAAAATCCAGCGGGTGAAATTCACTACATCGCGGCCGCGTTTCCCTCGCAATGCGGCAAGACCAACCTCGCCATGCTGATTCCACCGGAGTCCTATCCGGGCTGGAAAGTGTGGACCATCGGTGACGATATTTGCTGGATGCGCGTTGGCGAAGACGGGCGGATGTGGGCGATCAATCCGGAAGCCGGCTTCTTTGGCGTTGCACCGGGTACCGGACCGGACACGAATCCCAACGCACTGGCCATGCTGGACCATAACGCCATATTCACCAATGTTGCCGTCACTGCCGATAACCAGCCGTGGTGGGAAGGCAAGGACGACCGGGTCCCGGTCAAGAACTGGAAAGGCGAGGACTGGAGTCCTGAGCTTGGTCCGGCGGCACACCCGAATTCACGCTTCACAGTCCCCACCAGGCAGTGCCCCAGCTACTCGGACAAGGCCGAGGCCGCCCAGGGCGTGCCAATCTCCGCGATCATATTCGGAGGCCGGCGTGCCGGCCTCGTACCGCTCGTCCTGGAAAGCAAGTCATGGAAACATGGTGTGCTTCTGGGCGCCACCATGGCGTCTGAAACCACCGCCGCCGCGACCGGCGCAGTCGGCATGGTCCGCCGCGACCCGATGGCCATGAAGCCGTTTTGCGGATACAACTTCGGAGACTACTGGCGTCACTGGCTGAGCTTTTCCGATCAATCCTCGAACCTCCCGCGACTATTCCAGGTCAACTGGTTCCGCAAAGACGACCAGGGCCGCTTCATGTGGCCGGGGTTCGGCGAGAACATGCGCGTGCTGGACTGGATCATTCAACGCTGCAAGGGCGAAGTCGGGGCGCGTGAAACTGCGATCGGCCTGCTGCCCAAGTCGCAGGACATCAACCTGGATGGCATCGAAGTCGATTCCGTCACCCTCGAGGCCCTGCTGGATGTCGATGTTCCTGCCTGGCGCTCCGAGTTTGACGATATCGCCAAGTATCTCGCTGGCTACGGCGACCGCACGCCGCCGGCACTGATGGACGAGCAAAAGGCCGTCGCGGCCGCGCTCGCGCATTAAGGATTCGCTGTTGCGGCCTTAAACCATCCTTGACCATCCTGTATCTAAGGATTCATGGGAGGATTGAGCGCAGTGGCGCCATCGGAATCCAAGCCTGAGCCCGGCGGCTCCGCTGGTGCAACCAAGCTCCCCGGGGCTTGGGACGACGTGTCGGACGACGAGGATGTGCTGGTTCGGCGTGCCTGTGATGGTGACCACACTGCTTACGAATCCCTGTACCGGCTCAACCGCGACCGGATTTACGGGCTGTTGTGGCGAATGAGCGGAGGCCAGCATGCGCTGGCGGAGGACCTGCTGCAGGAAGCCTTCGTCCGGGCATGGCAGAAGCTCGATTCGTTTCGCGGCGATAGCCGGTTCGGAACCTGGCTGCATCGCCTGGCTGTCAACGTAGCGTTGAGCGATCGTCGCACAAGGCTCCGGCAGGCTGGGAAGGAGACAGCCCTTGACGAGCATGTCGACCGAACGGCGGTCGGTAGCCCGGATGTTTACGCCGACAAGCAACAGGACCTCGAACGTTGCATTGCAGGGCTTCCGGAACGGGCGCGGACGGTGCTGGTGCTGTACGACATCGAAGGATATCGCCACGCGGAGATCGCGGAGTTGACCGGAATGGCGGTCGGTTCGAGCAAAGCCCAGTTGCACCGGGCGAGAAAGCTTTTGCGAGAGGAATTGAGTCAATGACGAATCGCGGAATCGGCAGGATGACTGAAGCGGAGTTGCTCAGGCGGCTTGGCGAATTGCCAAAATCCGTCGAACCGCGTCAGGATCCCTGGCCACAGATAAAGGGCCGCATTGCGGCCACCAGGGCACCGGTCGCGCGCACCGCGCCGGGGTGGCTGCAGCTTGCGGCCGCTGTGGCGATCGCCCTGGGGGTCGGAATTTTCCTCGGGCGAATGGTTCCTGTGGCATCAACGGTTGATTCGCCCACTGTCGCGACGACACAGGCCGCAGAACAGGTAGCGCCCATGGCGAATTTCGGCGCCGCGCTGGCAGGGTCTGAACGCGAATATCAGGCAGCCTTCAGTGAATTTACGAAAATTGGCCGCTCCGCCTCCGAGCTCAAGCCCGCGACGCTGGATGCCATACAGCGTGACTGGCAGGAAATGCTGGATGCCGAGTCCGCGTTGTCCGCGGCTCTGGCCCAGTATCCCGGCAACGCATGGTTGAACAGAAGAATGCTCGAGTTGCGTGAACGCCAACTCGCGATGCTAAAACAGCTGGCCGGGTTGGACCGGATCAGCCGGAGGACAGAAACATGAACCCGCAATTCACGCTCATCCACAACGCGCAATCCAGGGCCTACGGACCGTGGCGCGCGAGCCTCCTGGGCTTGCTGGCCACGTTTCTGGCGATACCGGTTATGGCCGTAGCCGAAGGGACATTCGAAGAATCGCGCCCGCTGGCCGCCGACGGGCAGGTAACGGTCGAGAACGAATTTGGCGAGATCGTGATCGAGGGCTGGGATCGCGATGAAGTCAGGATCTCAGGTTATCTCAGCGAAGATGTGAAAGAACTCGGGATCAAGGAATCGGGCAACGGGCTGCGAATCCGGGTCGAGTACTTTGACCGCCGCTCGATCGACGGTGCCGAACTCGAACTGATGGTGCCCCGAACGGCCAGTGTGGAAGCGTCCAGCATCAGCGGCGATATCGAGGCGCGCGGCCTGTCTGGCAGGACCCTCGAACTGCGAACCGTCAGCGGCGATGTTGACGCACAAGCCGAAGTCGAGCGGATTTCCGTGAATTCTGTCAGCGGCGACGTTGAATTCACCGGCTCAGCCTCACGCGTCTCTGCCGAGTCCGTCAGCGGCAGTATTGATCTGATTGGCGTCAGCGGCGAGCTGGAGGCAACCACCGTCTCGGGTGACGTCACCGTGGAAGCAGGCGTCATCAGCCGGGGCGAGTTCGAAGCCGTATCGGGTGACGTCGAGCTCGAGGTTGAACTCGAGGATGGCGGCCGCATCAACGTCAGCAGCATGAGTGGTGATATCGATCTGTACCTGCCAAACAGGCAAGAGGCGGAGTTTTTCATCCAGACCTTCAGCGGCGACATCGATTCCGCCTTCGGGCGTGCCCGGAATTCCGCTTCCCATGGCCCCGGTCAGCAGCTGGAGCACCAGGAAGGCAACAACGGTGCGGCCATCAACCTCAACAGCTTTAGCGGGGACATCAGCATCCGGAAGCGATAAGCCATCCAGATCCCATGGGGTCGGAGGAAGAAGCCCGATTCGGGCGTTTTTTCCCTGATCCCAAACTTTTGCACTATGACGCGGTCATCCCATGCGGGGATAATGTGACCCGGTCAGGAGCCTGCGACCGTTCTGCGGCAGGCCCGGAGAACGCGTCACATGTCGAAATTTCTGAAATACACCCTGCCGCTGGGCCTGGTTGGCTTGTCCGTCGTGGTCTTTGCCGTACTGATGGCCATCGGAAAGGCGCAGCAGCCGGAGAAGAAGGAAGAGGGGCGCCAGGCTGTGCTGGTCGACGTGATCGAGGCCGAGCGGCGCGCCGTCAGCTTCACGATCCGGTCTCAGGGTAGTGTCCGGCCGCGCACGGAAACGACGCTGGTCGCGGAAGTTTCCGGCAAAGTCAGTTCCGTTTCCCCAATGTTCGTTGCGGGTGGCTTCTTCCAGGCCGGCGAAGTCCTGCTCGAAATCGATCCCAGCGATTATCAAACTGCGCTGAAGCGCGCCGAGGCGAATCTGGCCTCGCAGCACGCCAGACTCGTCGACGAGCAGGCGCGTTCCGAGCAGGCCCTGCGCGACTGGAGAAATCTGGGCCGCACCGGCGAGCCGTCTAACCTTGTACTGCGCAAGCCGCAGGTTCAGGAAGCGGTGGCCAACGTCAGCGCGGCCGAGGCCGATGTCGAGAAGGCGCGCCGCGACCTCGAACGTACGCGTATTGCCGTGCCATACGACGGCCTCGTGACGCGCAAGTTGGTGGACATCGGTCAATTTGTCGCCCCCGGAACCCAGTTGGGGGTGACTTTTTCCATCGATACTGCCGAAATTCGCCTGCCGCTGTCCACCGACGACGTCGCATACCTCGATCTGCCGTCGCCGGTCGGCGAAAAGGAACCCGTCTTTCCCGCGGTGACACTTTCCGCGGAAGAGGGCGGCGAAACCAGGTCGTGGAAAGCCCGCATCGTGCGGACCGAAGGGGTGGTCGACGAGACCAGCCGTGTGATCTACGCGGTCGCCGAGGTTGCAGATCCATACGGCGTGCTGGGACAGCGCCGGGAGAATCCGCTGAAAGTCGGCACGTTTGTCCGCGCCGCAATTGAAGGGCGTTCGGCCGGCGATGTCGTGGTATTGCCGAGGCGTGCGCTGCAAGGCGATGAGACCGTACTGGTGGCCAACGAGGAGCTAAAGCTGGAAGTTCGACAGGTTCACGTCATTCGCGCCGAGCCGCATGAGGCCTATATTTCCAGCGGTGTCGAGGACGGTGAACTGGTCGTCACCACCACGCTCGAGGCCCCGATTCCGGGCATGCAACTGGCGATCAACTCTGAGCACACTTCGTCCGACGCCTCCGCGGCCATCGCCAATGCAGTCGAGGGTCGGGAATGAGATCGCGCTCCCCGTACGAATCGCTGATTGAATGGTTTGCCCGGAATTCCGTTGCGGCGAACCTGCTGATGGCCATCCTGCTCGCGGGCGGCCTGGTATCGGCCTTCACCATCAAGAAAGAAATTCAGCCCCGGATTGACACCAATTTCATCACGGTCACCATGCCTTTCCTCGGTGCCAGCCCGGAGGACGTCGAGGAAGGTGTGCTGGTCAAGATCGAAGAGGCCATTCAGGACATCCAGGGCATCAAGGAGATCAGCTCAACGGCCCGTCGCGGCAACGGGACCGTGCAGGTGGAAGTGCTTGCGGATTACGAAGTGGCCGAGGTCATGGACGAGGTCAAGAGCCGGGTTGACGCTATTCCAACTTTCCCCGCCAACACTGAGAAACCGGTGGTGTCGCGCACCCGTTTCGAGCAGCAGGTGGTATTGCTGACGGTTTACGGCGAAGTGCCGGAGCGCACTCTCAAGGAATTCGCCAAGCAGGTTCGCAATGAAGTCGTGACGCTGCCCGGCATTACTCGCGCCGAAATTCTGGGGTCGCGTGACTACGAGGTCAGTATCGAGGTCAGCGAGTACACGCTGCAAAAGTACGACCTGACCCTGGCGGAAGTCGCCGACGCTGTTCGCAAAGGCTCACTGGACCTTCCGGCCGGCGCCATTCGCTCCGATGCGGGTGACATCCAGGTCCGCACCAAGGGTCAGGCCTATGTGGGAAGGGATTTCGAGGACATCGTGGTGCGCACCAACGCAGACGGAACCCGCGTGTTGCTGCACGATATTGCGGAAATCCGCGACGGCTTTGAAGAAACCGGGCGATTTTCGGAGTACCACAACAAGCCGGCGATCACCATTCGCGTGCTGTCCGTCGGCAACCAGAGCGAATTGAAAATCTCCGAGACGGTGCACGAATGGGTCGAGGAACAAAAGGCAAGCCTGCCGGACGGCATCAGTGTTTCGGCCTGGGCGGACGTGTCCTACTACCTGCAAGGAAGGCTGGACATGATGCTCAAGAACCTGGTCATCGGCGCAGTGCTGGTGTTCCTCACGCTGACATTGTTCCTGCGCCTCAAACTGGCGTTCTGGGTAATGGTGGGTCTGCCGGTGGCCTTCCTCGGCACCTTCTTCCTGATGCCCTCGCTGGACGTGACCGTCAACATGGTCAGCCTGTTCGGGTTCATCCTGGTGCTGGGTATCGTGGTGGACGACGCCATCGTCATCGGCGAATCGGCCTACACCAACATGCGAGCCAAGGGCCATTCGGTCGACAACATCGTCGAAGGTGTACTCAAGGTGGCCGTGCCCGCGACATTCGGCGTGCTGACCACCATCGCGGCATTTCTGCCCATCCTGATGGTCAGCGGCATTACCGGAGAGTTTTTCGCGGCGATCGGCTGGGTGGTTATCCTGTGCCTGATTTTCTCGATCGTCGAGTCCAAGCTGATCCTCCCCGCCCACCTGGCGCACATGAAGATCAAGCATTACGGCTCGGATACCCAAAACGTGTTCATTCGCTTCCAGCGCTTTTTCAGCGAAGGGCTGCACCGTTTCGTGGACTATGTCTATAGTCCGTTCCTGGAGAAATGCCTCAAGTGGCGCCACACCACGCTGGCGGCATTCTTCTTCCTGTTGATGTTCTGGATTGCCCTGGTTTCGAGCGGCCTGATGCGCTCCGTCTTCTTCCCGGATATCACCGCCGATTTCCTGCAGGTCAGCGTGGAAATGAACGAAGGAACAGCGGACGAACAGACCCACGCAGCACTCCGGCGGGTTCAGGATGGACTGTGGCAAGTCGACGCCGAGGTCAGCGCCGAGAATGGCATGGAATCCGGTGCCGTCGTCGCCCACCTTCTGGGCTTCGCCCGCGGCGACACTTCAGGTCAGGTGATTGCCGAACTCGTAAAGGACGAATACTCGGTGATCGATGGCCCTGAAGTCCTGCGGCGCTGGAGGGAAGCCGTGGGCGACATCCCGGGGGCGAAGCAACTCGGGTTCGAGGGCGCCACGGGCCCCGGCGGCGGGCCGGCGATTTCGATCACCCTGATCGGCTCGAATGTCGAGCGCGTGGCGCGCGCCGCCAAGGAACTGGAGCAGAGAATTCGCAGTTACGAGGGCTTGTACGACATCCGCAACAGCTACGAGCGCGGTCGGCCGGAGATCAAGTTGAACATCAAACCCGAAGCCGAAGCGCTGGGTTTGACGCTGGCTGACCTTGCCGGGCAAGTGCGCGCCGGGTTCTACGGCGCCGAGGTACAACGCATCCAGCGTGGTCAGGACGAAGTCAAGGTCATGGTTCGGTTCCCGCGTGAGGAGCGCGACTCGGTCGGCTACCTCGAGGACATGCGTATTCGTACGCCGGGCGGCGGGCGCGTGCCGTTTCATGCGGTCGCCGAGGTCGAAACAACCGAGAGTCCCTTGTTCATCCAGCGCTACGACCGCGAACGTGCGGTTCGGGTCAGCGCCGAAGTCGACAAGGAACTGTATGAGCCCGAGAAGATTCTCAGCGATATCCTGGAACAGGAACTGCCGCAGGTCCTTGCCAGGTTCCCCGGCGTACGCTCACGCCTCAGCGGCGCCAGCCAGCAGGCCCAGGAGGTGCAGCTCGACCTGCTCAATGGCGCCATGCTCGCCTTGTTCCTGATCTATGCCCTGATGGCCATACCCCTGCGCTCTTACGCGCAGCCGCTGATCATCATGTCGGTGATACCTTTCGGCGTCATCGGCGCATTGTTCGGCCACTGGGTTTTGGGGATTCCGGTTTCGATGATGAGCTATTTCGGCATCATTGCTCTGGCCGGCGTGGTGGTCAACGACAGCCTGATCCTGGTGGATTACATCAACCGGGAACGCGCCAGCGGGATTCCGCTCAACCAGGCTGTGCTCGATGGGGCAAGGGTGCGATTCAGGCCCATCCTGTTGACATCACTGACGACGTTTCTGGGCCTGGCGCCGATCACGATCTTCGAAAAAAGCCTGCAGGCCCAGATCGTCATCCCGATGGCCGCTTCACTGTCATTCGGCATCGTGTTTGCGACGGTGATCACGCTGGTGCTCATCCCGTCGCTGTACCTGATCCTCGATGATTTCAAGCGCTGGTGGCGAAACGCCCGGGCGCACGTGTTTACCCGCAAGGGAGCACAGGGGGAAACTTAAAAGAAAAGGAGACAGAGTAAATCCACTCTGTCCCCTTTCACCGCAGCCGGGCGACCAGTTCGTCGCGGGCCTCGGCCAGCACCTCGTCTCGATTCATCGAGGCCAGGACCGCTTTGGCCGTTTCACGCGGTCCTTTGCCGCCCCAGGACTTCCCCTGGGCGAACCAGGTCTCGGCCATGCGGCCGGTGACCAGCGTGGCGTACCAGGCCAACGCGCCCTGCGCGGCCGCGGTCAGAGTGGTGGAAAGCCCGGCGCTGGCGCCTTTGAGCAGGCTGGAAAGCAGGTTGGTGCCCCAGTAGGCGCCCATCAGCGCGGCCATCTGCGTTGAAATGGTGAGCAGGAGCTTGGTCGACTCGCGTCGGTTCAGCCTGAAGCCGTAAATTTCGCCGAGGTGAATCACCATCGCCACGTCGCTCCCGGCAGCGGCGATCAGGTCAGCGAGCGGCACCGGGTTGACGGCGACCAGCAATCCCTTGCTGATGCAGTAATTGCGGATGATTCTGTTCGCCACGGATCGGCGCGCCTCGACGATGCGGCTTGCGACCTTGCGGTCGAGGTCTGAGGCGAACAGCGTGGCATTGAGCGCCGCCAGTGACTTGCCGTGGCGCTCCAGGAGTTGCCAAAGCAGGGCG
>JBFHEJ010000085.1:0-8706 GCA_041584255.1 Lysobacterales bacterium | reverse complement strand
TTCCTGGCGATTGCGTTCCCGGGTTCGGTGATTTTGAGCCTTGATGACCAGCACACCGTCAGATGAGACCCTGCTGTCTTTCATGTTGAGCAACCGCCTTTTCACCGATTTGGGCAGCGACGACGCTGTGATGTCGAATCTGAGGTGGATGGCCGTCGACACCTTGTTGACGTTCTGCCCACCGGCGCCCTGAGACCGTACGGCCCTGATCTCAATTTCTTCCTTCGGAATGTTAATCACAAAGCGCTAACCTGCGGATTCTTTGCCCAGTATCCGGAGCGACCATGATCACCAGGAGAGAAAAACCATTTCCATGCTGACCGGGGCTGCCGCTGCTGTGACCATACCACGGGCCGCCACGGCCACTGCCGCAGAATTCTATGAAACTGCTCTCGTGATCGACGGCCTTTGTTTTGGCAGGGAGAGGGACGAAGCGACCCTTGACGCCCTTCGGGCTGCACGCTACTCCGGAATCGTGGAAAGCCTGCCGCGCGAGGACCTGCAAACCGCCATCGATGCCCTGGTGGAATGGCGAGCGTGTGCGGGAGCATAGCGACCGGCTGAAGCTGGCGTTGACGCCGGAAGATTTCGAGACCGCAGCCGTTTCCGGTCGAACCGCCGTCCTGATGAAGTTCCAGGACGCCTCGATGCTGGAGGGCGATATCGACAATGTAGACGCCCTGCATGTGCTTGGCATGCGCAGCTTCCAGCTCACCTACAACTACCGCAACCTGTTAGGAGATGGCTGCCTGGAGCGCACCAACGCCGGCCTGGAAAAACTGCTGGGCCTCAACTGGCTGCGTTTGTTCAGAGAAACGATTGCCTAGCCGACGATCCGGAAGGAGTCCCGCTACACGACGGCCCGAAATCATGCCCTACCCAAAGGTTGTCCTAGCTCAATTTCGCATAAAAAACGTGGTGCTAGACTGAAGGCTGATAACCGACCGGGGTTTAGTGGATGTCGAGAAATATCAAGAAACCACTCATATGTCTTGCAGCGATCGTTGCCGCTGGGTGCGCCAATACGCCAAATCCGCTCGAAGGCTACGAGGAGGTACAACCCGCCGCCGTGGCGGAGATTCCCGAGCCATCGACTGCGGATTTTCCCGCCGGGCAGCTTGAAAGAGGCCGTTACATGGTCACTCTTCTCGGCTGTGGAAACTGCCACACCAACGGCGCGTTGGTCGGCCGCCCAGAACCCGGTAAGGCGCTGGCCGGCTCAGACGTAGGCATTGCCTGGACCAATCCGCTGGAGGATGCCAGACCCGGCGTGGTTTTCCCGGCGAATCTGACCCCCGACACCGAGACAGGCCTGGGCCACTGGAGCATCGAGCAGATCGTCACCATGCTGCAGTCCGGCGTCAATAATCACGGCGGACGCTCGTTGCCGGTCATGCCGTGGCAGGCTTATTCCCGATTGATGCCCGAGGACGCCAAAGCCATCGCCATGTACCTGAAAAGCCTGCCGCCCGTTAGGCACGAAGTTCCGGCCAGCGTGCGTCCCGGCCAGCGGACCGGGCACGCTTACGTTCACTTCGGAATCTATCAAAGCCGACAGTAGCCGGGCCGCTATGGTGTGTTCTATCGTTTACGGCTGCAAACGTCGCTCAGATAAGAGGAGTTAAGCCTTGTTCGATCTTGATTTCATCATGACAACGGACCTCATCACCGTCCCCGACACCGCCAACCTGGCCGAAGCGCGCTCATTGATGCAGGCGCACCGCATCCGTCACCTGCCCGTGGTCAATGGGTCCGGGGCCTGCGTCGGCCTCCTGACCAGTTCCGATATCCTGGCGGCCACGGATTCGCTGCTTCGCCGCCCCGAGGAACGGATTCGCTCACAGGACATTCCCGTCACCGAGGTGATGGTGACAGACATCGTGACGGTCGATCCGCATGCCAGCCTCCGCCAGGCGGCGCTCTTTCTCGAAAAGCACAAGATTGGCTGCCTGCCTGTCCTCAGCGAAGGCAAACTGGTGGGTATCATCACCGATACCGATTTCGTCGGCGTGGCCATAAACCTTCTTGAACAGATTGAGGAATCCGAGCCCCTGGAGACTGAATAGTTTCCGTTCTGCTGGCGCTTGACAGATCATGTCCGCAGTTCTCACCCGCGGGTCGGGCTAAAGTTGACGCAGGTCAGTATGCGGCGAACGCAGAGAAATCAAAATCCTGTGAATGCCGAGTGCCCTCCAACTCTATCCTGAACTGATTCGTCGTTACGACCGGGACGGTCCACGGTACACCTCGTATCCGACCGCACCGCATTTCAGCGAGAGTTTTACAGAAGCCCAGTTTCGCGCATTCGCGCGTCAAAGCAATGAGGCGCTGATCCCGAGCCCGCTGTCCCTCTACATTCATATCCCATTTTGTTTCAGCCCCTGCTTTTATTGTGGATGCAACAAGGTGGTCACCTGGGACTCGTCCAAGGGAGCGCGTTATCTGGAGCGGTTGTTTCGAGAGATCGAGATGGTGTCGCCATTGTTTGAGCGCGGACGCGAGGTGGTCCAGCTTCACCTGGGCGGCGGGACCCCAAATTTTCTCGCCACCGACCAGCTCAGGGAACTGACGCGCCATCTTGCCCACCAGTTCTACCTAAGCGACAGCGTTGAACGAGATTTTTCCATTGAACTCGATCCCCGCCATATTGACGAAAATGGCATTGCCACCCTGGCGGAGGCCGGATTCAACCGGGCCAGCCTGGGCGTCCAGGACTTCGACCCCGAGGTCCAGTCCGCCATCAACCGTAAGCAGAGCGCGGAAGAGACTTTCGCCGTGGTCGACGCCTGTCGTCAACACGACTTTCGCTCCATCAATATCGACCTGATTTACGGCCTGCCACGCCAAACGCTGGATGGATTTAGAAGAACCATCGACAGAGTCATGGAGGCCAGGCCGGAACGCCTGGCGGTTTACGGCTATGCCCATCTCCCGCAGGTGTTCAAGGCGCAGGGCCAGATCAGGGAGGAAGAGCTGCCGGATGCCGAATTGCGGCTCTCCTTGCTGGCCAGCGCCACAGAGATGTTGGAAAGCGCCGGTTACCGCTACATCGGCCTCGATCACTTTGCCCTGCCAGGCGACGATCTCTCGGTGGCCCAGGAAAACGGCAGCCTTCATCGCAACTTCATGGGCTACACCACGCACGCCGAGTGCGACCTGGTCGGATTCGGCGTCAGTGCGATCAGCCACGTTTACGGGAGCTTCAGCCAAAATCACCGCGACCTGGCCAGCTGGCAGATCGCCATTGACCAGGGACGACTGCCGGTGTGGCGCGGGCTGGCTCTCGATTTCGATGACGAGCTGCGCGGGTTCGTAATCCAGGAGCTGATGTGCCATGCGCGCGTCGACTTCAACATCGTGGAGCGGCGTTTTGGCATCGAGTTCGTCCACTACTTCGCCGCCGAGCTGGAATCTTTGAAGCCGCTGTCAGAGGACCGTTTATTGGACACAGACGAAGAGGCCATCACCGTCACCCCGCAGGGCCGCTACCTTTTGCGTATCATCGCCATGTGCTTCGACCGCTACCTGACAACCGGCGCCCACCCCGGGCCGCCCTACTCCAAAGCCATCTGATTATCGCCGCCCTCGTGGCACGCGGCGGGCTGTAGCCGACCGGGTGGAGTTCTATTCTCAGATTCGACTGGTCCATATTTGCGCGGTGGTTGCCAGCTGGTCGCTGTTTCTCGTGCGGGGACTCCTGGTGCAGGCCGGGGTTCAGTTGGCCATGGCGGCAGCCGTTCGCTACCTCAGTTACGCCATCGACACCATCCTGCTGATCGCCGGCGCGACGCTGTTTTTCATTCTGCCGACGTCTGTATTCTCCAATGGCTGGCTTTCAGCAAAACTGCTGCTCCTGGCTGTGTACATCGCGCTGGGGACCATGGCTCTGAGACGCGGCCGGACGGCGGGAGTCCGCCGGGTGTGTTTCGTGCTGGCCGTGGCGGTGTTCGCCTGTATGTTCGCCATTGCCCGAACACATCACCCGCTAGGACCAATCAAACTGCTGGGCGGAATTGCCGTTATGACTGGTTGATTCTTCTCTCCGCTTTGCCGCTAAACGCCTGCCGGGAATTCCGCGACTATTGGACGGCCAGTTGTTCACAACGCGCGATATTGTCTCCCGCGATGCGGGTCATGGGGATCTCGCCGGATAACCCCAACATGGGGAACTCGTAACTCAGGATCAGGGCATTGCAGTCGATAAATATGACGGTCACCGTCCCGTAGTTTGGGGTCTGCACGGGGGATGGACTGGCGCTGTTAAAAATCCCCCCTTCGGTCAATTCGACGTCCAGTATTGCAACGTAACCGAGGAATGGCCCAAATGCTGTGAACCACCGGTGACCGGGCTCTCCCAGAACGGCCGTCACATTGGCAGGCGGTCGCTCGGTGTCGTAGGTGAACATGGCGATGAACATCGCGCGGAGATCCGGGAACACCGTGACAAACAGGCCCTGGCCCGCTGTGGCGGCATTAAACCAGGCGTCATTCATCCCAGCAGTGATCCGAACGCCGCTCGTTGTGCAGAAAACCGGATTGGCGGGGACGTTCAGGCCACCACCACTGGCAAACACTTCCATGAAGGCGACCGTGGTGCCGTTGAATCGCAGGACCGTGTCGGTTCTGAAATTGGCAACGTAAAGGTTTCCATCGGGACCGAAGAGAATACCTTCGATTCCATCCAGCCCACTGCCGCTGGCGAAAATATCGATGAATTCACCCGTTGCGCCGTCGAAACGATGGACCTGGTTGCTGTTAAAGCCGCCCACGTACAGGTTGCCATCCGGGCCAAATTGCATTCCCGCGGGCCCATTCAGCCCGCCTGCGCTGGCGAGCACGTCGATAAAATCCCCCGTCAGGCCGTCGTATCTGAGAATCTCGTCCCCATCAAAACTGCTGACCAGCAATTCCAGTGCGATCGCATGCGGCGCGAGTGCCAGGGTAGTTAAGGGGTGGATATGATGATCGTTTTCATGTTCATCTGGGAGACTTCCCCTCCCGGCCCGAAGATTGATGCAACAGTCCTCAGGCTGGCTTGCCCATGTGTCGAAAATGACAGGGCTCACCTTTGACTCATAGTCCACTAAGCCCGCAGAGTCAAACCATCGTCAGGACACGTCACCCGCTGGCCCTATTGAGGATTACGCCAGAACTGCCGGCGCTGCATGGTGGTTTTTGAATGCGGCAATAGCCAGCTCACGGCCAAGCGTTGTGGGCCACGGCAACTGCCGATAGACTCGGTCTATGATTCAGACCAAGCATTCGACCCACAACCGGCACCGGCGGCCCCGTAAAGAGCGGCCCGCTTGCCGAACGACAGCAAAGACCTTACTCGCAATAGCCGTGCTGCTGCTGGCGTCTTGTGCCAGCCTCGGGCAGCACGCGGAGAAGCCCACGGTGACCCTGAAATCCTTCAGATCAGTAGCCAGCGACGGCGGCTTGCCCAGCTTCGAAATCGGTCTTGGTGTGATCAACCCCAACCGCGAAGCCCTCAATTTATATGGCGTTGTTTACACCGTTCGGCTTCAGGGGCAGGAACTGGTGAAGGGAGTCGGCAAAGACTTTCCCCCCGTTGAAGGCTACAGTGAGGCAACCATCATTCTGAGGGCTCAGCCCAACCTGCTTGCCGGAATTCGCATGCTGACCGGGATGCTGACCCAACCGGCAGAATCACTCGAGTATGAATTCGAAGCCCGTCTCGACACCGGCGGTTGGTCGTTACCGATCCGGGTCCAGGACGTCGGCCAGTTCGACCTGAACAACCTCGGCGGCAGTCCCTGACACATACACAAATTCGCCTGCCAACGATTTGAGCGCAAGGGCAGGTGCCTGCGCTCACGCCGGCAGGTGTTCAGGCAACCCAATGGACTCGCTGATCAGTTGCCGGCGGAAGGATCAATGCGCACCAATTCGGCCAGGACTTCGCCCTGGGTGTTCATTCCGCCCAGTGTCCAGTAAGCACCGTCCCAAATCATCAGGCCGCGATGGTCCATGCTGGGGCGGCCCGTGCGCCCGATCTCGCTCCAGATTTTGGTTTCCATGTCGATTGCAAACAACACATCGGAAGCTTGTGCCGGAACGCCGTCATAGCCGACGCCGTCGAAGTTGTATGGGTTATCCCCACCACCATAAAACACGATGCGATTGTGCGCCTCATCCCCGACCGCGGCCATGCGATACAAGGGGCCGAAAGGATGCGGCGCAAGCCTGGTCCAGTGAATGACGGACGGATCCTCGCGGTCGATTTCCCCCATCCAGGCTTCGTCCACCGCACCGAATTGCCTGGTTCCGTTTTCTTCGCCGATGACCGCAACGCCGTCAGACACGACGAATCGGCCACCGACCGCACCACCGGCATGGCCAAAAACCGGCGAACCCGGGTAATCCGTAGCCATAAACCACTGGTCTTCCCAGGTATCGAACACCTGCACGAGGCTGACATTGCCGGTATCGTGCCAGCCGCTGACCAGGTAGATATAACGATTGGCGTAGTGGAAGGCGACCGTGTCATCGACCGGTGCCGGCATATCGGCGCGTCGCTGGTACTCACCCGTCTGGGGATTTAAGGCATAAACCTCCGGGGTGGAGACTTCCGTACCGTCCTCGGCGACCGTGTAGCCGCCAAACAGGAAAATTCTGTCATCCAGAAAAACCGCTACGCTGGCCAGCCGTCCTTTGCTGACGGGTGGTCCTTCGATGGCAGTGCACACTCCCGCGGGCACCTGGCAAGCAAATGCATCGTTGCTGACATCCTCGTGAGTCTTGCCGGCGCGCAGGCCGTTGAAGGAATAGAAAGTGGCTCCGCTGTCGCTTGGAACGATCGCCACGGCGTTATTGGCGTGGGCGACAGGCAGTTCGCTGACAACCTCGGCCTGCAAGGGGCCGGCGAAGTGTTCAGCCAGCGCCAGCTTCTCAAGCTGGCTGAGACTGCCGGAGATGTTACACATGTCGTAAACCGGGCCCGCCCCCGCATCCTCAGAGTCGGCGTGCACTTCGGGACAGTGGCGCTGGCGAAAGCGGAAGGCGTCCAGAGACTGCATGATGGAATCAACCGACTGTCCCGCAAGACTGGGCGCATCGGTGCGGGCGGATTCGCCCCGGAGACCGTGACAGGATTCGCACAGTCGCACGAGTTTCGGAATCAAGATGATGTCCTCATTGGCATCTTGTGCCCAGGTGGACAAAGACACGCTTGTTACCAGGCCGACAGCTAACCACACCGTCCTTGCGCTCATTGCTGTACCGAACCCCGCTGTGGCATCTTGATGGTTGAGATTACCGGCGCCGGTGCCGCAATTGCAAAGAATCCTTCCCTGTGACAACCAACCTTAGAAGCTTTTCGGGCCAACGCCCGGAACTGGGAACTGGCGTGTTCGTGGATCCGACGGCCCTGGTCATCGGCGATGTCACCATCGGCAATCACAGTTCCGTGTGGCCCATGACGGTGATTCGCGGCGACATTCATCGCATCCGCATTGGCGCGCGGACCAGCATCCAGGACCATTCGGTACTGCACGTCACGCATGCCGGCCCCTACAACCCCGGTGGATTTCCCCTGACTGTCGGGGACGAAGTGACGGCAGGGCATCGTGTCACGCTCCACGGCTGCACGCTGGGCAACCGCATCCTCGTAGGGATGACTTCGACAATCATGGACGGCGCCATCGTGGAAGACGAGGTTGTGATCGGCGCCGGCAGCCTGGTCACCGAGGGCAAGGTATTGGAAGGCGGGTGGCTGTACATGGGCCGGCCGGCCCGTGCCATACGCCAACTGACAGAGGAGGAGCGTGGGTATTTCAGATACGCGGCCGAGCGCTATGTGCAGCTGGCCGCGCGCTACCTGGCCGACGGTTAATGCCGGCCCGGAGTTAAGTCGGCCCGCCGGCTTATGGCGCACCCGCCGACTCGAAATCATCTTTGAAATCGAGCGTTGGCAAATTCGGTTGCAGGATAAACAACCCGCGTGAAATATCGCTGACGATGACGATTCCGCTCGAGAAGAACGGGTAAACGCTCCACGCCCCGGAGAAGTTGTTGCTGTCGCTGGCCGGGTAGGTATCGAAATAGGCGGATTCACTCAACGTGCCGGTTTCGGGCTCGACTATTTCGAGAATCCGCAAACCGCGCCTGTAGTTGGCCTGGTAGGTGAAATTGCCCTTGACGTACTGGTTGTGGTCAATGGACCGCCCGCTGGCGTCCCAAAAGCCAGTCAGCACCGGGGCATCCAAGTCTGAAACATCCCAGGTATAGGTGCGCGTATTGTGCCCGTTGTCGATTTCATCGAATTCATCGTCCTGGATGAAATACCGCTGGTCCGGGGTCAGCCAGCCCTGGTGTACATAGCCACTGTTGGCATAGGGCGTGCGGGACAGCTGCGTCGGGCTCATTTTGTCGGTGACGTCGACAATCGTCACGGTGTCTTCGTTCGAATTGAAGCAGATTTCCCTGCCAAGATGCTCGGCATCCGGTCCGCTGTAGACCACGCACTGGGCGTCATGCGTGTAACCATCGCTTGCAAAACAGCCGGCGCCCACGGGGTTGGTCGGCGTCGTGATGTCGATCATGTGCAGGCCACCTGAACAGGTATCGGAGCCAACCGCGTAGGCGTAACCGCTGTCCTGGTTGATCACAATGTTGTGGGCGGTGCTGATCCCGGAATAATGGGCCGTATTCGGAAACGTCACCGGCGGCGTCACGACCGAGCGC
>JBFHEJ010000084.1:0-8743 GCA_041584255.1 Lysobacterales bacterium | reverse complement strand
GTGCTTGAAGATGCCGCCGATGTACCACAGCGCCTCCTGCGACAGGCCTGCGTACTTGTCACCCGCGAACAGGTTCTTGCCGCCCTTGGCGAGCGACTGGTGCACGTGCATGCCGCTGCCGTTGTCACCGACCAGCGGCTTGGGCATGAAGGTTGCGGTGCATCCGGCCGCGTTGGCAACATTGAGCACCACGTATTTGAGGATCAGCATTTCGTCGGCTTTGCGGGTCAGGGAGGCAAAACGAGTTCCAATCTCGCACTGACCGGCTGTCCCCACTTCGTGGTGATGAACCTCCGCCTCAAGGCCCATTTTCTCGAGCAACAGGCACATGGTGGAGCGCAGATCCTGCAACGAATCAACTGGCGGCACCGGAAAGTAACCACCCTTGACGCCCGGCCGATGCCCAATGTTGCCACCCTCGTACTCTGCGCCGGTATTCCAGGCACCTTCCTCGGAATCGATGTGATACGAGCAGCCATGCAGGTCGTTGTGAAAACGCACGTCATCGAACACGAAAAACTCCGGTTCCGGCCCGAAATAAGCGGCGTCGGCCAGTCCCGTTGCCTTCAGATGGGCCTCGGCACGCTTCGCCAAAGAACGCGGGCAGCGGCTGTAAGGCTCCATGGTGCTGGGGTCAAGGACATCGCAGCGCAGCAACATGGTTTTCGCCTCGGCGAAAGGATCCTGCACCGCCGTGTCGGCATCAGGCATTAATACCATGTCGGACTCGTTGATGCCCTGCCAGCCCGCGATCGATGAGCCATCGAACATTTTCCCTTCTTCCAGAAAATCCTCGTTGAACTGGCTGGCAGGCACGCTGACGTGCTGTTCTTTTCCGCGAGTGTCGCAAAAACGGAGATCGACGAATTCGTAGTCTTTGTCTTTTAGCGTTTTCAGGAAGTCCTTGGCGCTCATGGTGCGTGTTGTCCTCTCGATTTATTCGTGATGGTTGAAAATGGGCATGTTTTTGCTGCGGCCGCGGCTGGGCGGACGCGGTGAAACCTCATCACCGATGTATATGCACAAGCCGTGCCATCCAGGCAAGGCTGCACAAATTTGAAGCATTGGGAATTTCGCTTCTATTTCGATGCTATTACGCGCTATTTCGCGTATTTTACGAGCTAATTTTTTTGTGGTCCGTGATCCGCAACAGCCTTTCAGGGGCAGGCGCACCAAAACCGCGCGAGGAGAATAGCATATTGCACCAAATTTGTGCGATTAGTGTGTCAGCCACAGCAGGACAAGGCCGAGCAGCACACGGTACACCACAAAGGGCAACAGGCCGATGCGCCTGACCAGTGCCAGGAAGGCCGCGATGCAAATATAGCCCGTGACCGCCGCGATGTCGGCGCCCAGCCCGAACTCGAGCCAGTCAATGTTGGATCCGCCCTGGTTGACCCGCCAGGCACCGAATCCACCGGCGGCGGCAATGACCGGGATACTCAACAGAAATGAGAAACGCGCCGCGTCCTCCGCGCCAAGGCCGACGAACCGGCCCGCCGTGATGGTAATCCCGGAACGTGAGGTACCCGGGATCAGGGACAGCACCTGCGCGAATCCGATCAACAAGGCGCCCTTCCAGCCCAACGCGTGGAGTGACAGATTCCTGGGCCCACGCGCGTCCGCCCACCACAACAGCAAGCCAAAGCCGATGGTGGCGTAAGCGATCACGCGCGCGTCGCGCAGGTAAGACTCAACCAGGTCGCTGGCGAAGTATCCGGCCGCCAGCGCGGGCACACTGGCGAGCGCAATCAAAACGGCGAGCCGGCGTCGATTCGTTTCCGCTTCGTTTGTCGGCAGGTTGATGCAGGCGGAAATCATGCGCCCTAAGTCGCGCCGAAAATAGACGACGACGGCAGTGAGCGTGCCGAAGTGAACCGCCATATCGAACACCGCACCTTCCTGGGGCCAGCCGAAAGCGCGCCCACCGAGGATCAGATGTGCGGAACTGGATATCGGCAGGAACTCGGTCAGGCCCTGGATAATCGACAGGACGATAATCTGAATCAAGGTCACTTGGGCCGGTTACTCCGGGAGAATGGCGGGGCAATGATGCCACGCCACCGGCCTCCGCGTCGTAGAATGTTCGCCTTTGTTCGACCCGACGGAGTCCCTGGGCATGAAATGGCTGCGTATACGCAATCTTTTGGGCTTGGTCTTGTGGCTGACTCTGGCTGTTCCTTCGCTGGCGGCGGCCCGGACGGCCGCTGAATATCTGCCGCCTGACGCCGACCTCGATCCGGCCATTCCCACCCCGGAATCGGTGCTGGGCTGGGAGGTCGGTGACTGGCACGTCAGTCACGACAAGCTGGTTCAGTACATGAAGGTCCTGTCCGAGAGCTCCCCGCGAGTGATCATGAAGGTCACCGGATACAGCCATGAGCAGCGCCCGCTCATGCTGCTGGCTGTCACGGCAGAGGGCAATCTGCCGCGGCTGGAGGACCTGCGCCAGTCACACCTTGACGGCGACCCCGAAGCGCCGCTGGTCACCTGGCTGGGCTACAGCGTGCATGGCGACGAGCCCAGCGGGAGCAATGCCGCCTTGTTGGTGGCTTACTACCTGGCCGCGTCGCGATCCGGGATCGTGGATGAATGGCTGCAGGGCAGCGTCATCCTGATCGACCCCAGCCTCAATCCTGACGGGCTAAACCGCTTTGCCAGCTGGGTCAACAGCAACGCCGGGGCCGTAGCGGTGGCCGACCCTGCCGCGCGTCAGCACAATCAGACCTGGCCCGAAGGACGCACCAACCACTATTGGTTCGACCTCAACCGGGACTGGCTGCCGCTGGTGCATCCGGAATCCAGAGCCCGCCTCGCCGAGTTCCGTCGCTGGCAACCGCACGTTCTCACGGATCACCACGAACAGGACGGCTATCCCGGTTTCTTTTTCCAGCCTGGTGTGCCTACCCGCCAGAACCCCCTGACACCACCGGAAAACCTCGAACTCACCCGGGCGCTGGCCGCCTTTCACGCCGATGTCATGGACGCAGCAGGACAGCCCATATTTACCGAGGAAGCCTATGACGATTTCTATTTCGGCAAGGGGTCGACCTATCCCGACATCAACGGCAGCATTGGGATTCTGTTCGAGCAACGCGCCATCGGCGGCCAGGCTCTCGAGATCAGCAACGGGGTGGAAACCTTTCGCACCGCCATAGCCAACCAGTTGCGCGTTTCGCTCTCGACCTTGCGCGGCGCCTGGGAACTGAGAGACCGGTTGCGCGCATACCGACAGCAGTTTTTTGCGGGCATGGATGAAGCGTCGCGGCGCGCAGGGCACGCGGGCTGGATTGTCGGCGACGACGGCGACCCGGCCAGGGCGCAGGCGTTCCTCGACCTGTTGGACAGGCATGGCATCGAGCATTATGCGGTCGCAGAAGCGGTGCGTGCCGGCAACCACGCTTTTGACGCCGGCAACGCGTGGTTCTTACCGACCCGACAGCGACAGTTCGGCCTGCTGCAAGCCATGATGGAACAGCGCACCAGCTTCGAGGACGAGACGTTCTACGACGTGTCGGCGTGGACCATTCCCCTTGCCTACAACTTGCCGTTCGCGACTCTGCGCCAGTCACCCCGCACCGAAGACCCGCTGGTATCGTCCACCGGCCTGGCACCAGACGAAGACGCCCCTGCCTGGCTGATTCCCTGGAACCAGCTACAAGCCGCAGAGGTACTTCAGCGACTGCTGGACGCGGGAGCCAGGGTCCGCACTGCTCTGGAGCAGTTCTCTGTGCACTGCCAGGGTGGACTGAAGGCTTTTGAGCCGGGGACGCTGCTGATCCAGGCTGGCATCCAGGAGCAGGAAAAGCTCGGGCAAATCCAAAGTGTGCTGTCCGAAGCGGCCCTCTCCGGGCTGGTTGTCAATTCTGCGCAGCACACCATAACCACCGTGGGACCCGATTTCGGCGGCGACGCCTTCCCACTGGTCCCGCCCGTCAGGCCGCTGCTGCTCGGTGGCGACGGCATGAGCGCCTACAACGTGGGTGAAGCCTGGTTCACGCTGGACCAGCGCATCGGGCTCGCAACGCCCATTGTGCGCTTCGAGCGCCTGACCGAAGTACCGTTGCTTCCCTACACACATCTCGTCCTCCCGGATGGGGATTACAAGAATATCGACGTGGCTCACCTCGACAGTATTCGTGACTGGGTTGTCGCAGGCGGCGTCGCAATTGCATTCGGGCGTGCCGCCGTGTGGCTCGAAGGGCTGTGTTTCGAGGCTGACCCGGCGCTTTGCCAGGAACAGGCGGCAACCGAAGCCGATCCCCAACAGGAAGCCGTCGAACCCCGGCCTTACGGCAGTTTTGAAAACGACGTGGCACGCCTGACCATCGGTGGCGCCATCGTGCAGACGATTCTCGACACCAGCCACCCACTGGCGTTTGGTTTTCCTCGCAGCCAACTAGCCCTCATGAGGCAGGGAACCGCCAAACTTTCGCCTGCGGCTAACGCTTATGCCACACCAGTTCGCTACGCCGCAGAGCCCCTTCTGGCCGGCTACATCGGCGAGGAGCGCCTCGACGAGTTCGCCGGGGGACCTGCGGTAATCGCTGAAAAGCGTGGCGAGGGCCTGGTGGTGCGGTTTGCCAACAACCCCCTGTTTCGCGGTTTCTGGCGGGGCAGTGAACGGCTGTTTCTGAACGTGCTGTATTTTGGCCCGGTGATTGAGGCGACCGAACTACCCGAATGAACCGCACCCCG
The DNA here is from genome assembly GCA_041584255.1 of Lysobacterales bacterium. Taxonomy (GTDB): domain Bacteria; phylum Pseudomonadota; class Gammaproteobacteria; order Xanthomonadales; family SZUA-36; genus JAUIBE01. The sequence continues at coordinate 4,045 of JBFHEJ010000084.1, read as the reverse complement.
GTTCGGGTGTACCCTAGGAAACCGGGTGGCGACACCCACAGAAATTCTTCGATCAAGCGCAGAGGGAGAACGTTACCGTGGAACTTGCACTTCTTCAGGGCAATGCCCTGGCTTTTATTCTCAGATGGATCCACCTGCTGGCCGGCGTCACCTGGATTGGCTTGCTGTGGTATTTCAACTTCGTCCAGGGTGAATATTTTAAGGAGGCAGATGGTTCGGCTAAGAACGATGCAATACGCAAGCTGGTGCCACGCGCCCTGTGGTGGTTTCGCTGGGGCGCCATGTTTACGTTCCTCAGCGGCATTGCATTGCTCGGCGTCAAACAACTTAGCGGTTGGGGCATCCTGCTCGGCAGCACCCTCGGCACGCTGATGTTCCTCAATGTCTGGCTGATTATCTGGCCGAAACAGAAAGTCGTCATCGCATCCGCGGAGAAAGTCGCCGGCGGCGGCGAGGCCGATCCGGCTGCCGCGGGCGCCCTGGCCAAGGCCGGCCTGGCGTCGCGCACCAACACGCTGTTTTCGATCCCGATGCTGTTCTTCATGGCATCCAGCGTGCACCTGGCGCAGCTGATGACCGCCAGCACCGTGGCCAAGGTCGTCTCACTGGCGATCGTGCTCGCGCTCGAAGTCAACGCCATCGTCGGCAAGCAGGGGCCGATGACCAGCGTCAAGGGCGTGATCCACATGGGGCTGCTGTTGACCCTGGTGCTCTATCTCGTTGTGGACCTTCTTTGATTCATCGCAACTAAAGTCGCTCCTATTAGGCTCATCTCCTGTAGGAGCGGCTCTAGCCGCGTTTTTTTCTCTTAACGCGTGATTTCTTCTTCGATTCGGCGAATCGCGGTATTCATATCCTCGATGGCCATTGGATACGATTCCAGTTGATTGCCTTGCAGGGCAGCGACCCTGTAATGCAGGATATTCTGGAAATAGGGGTCAGCGACGATGGCTTCATAATTGATCGGCGTGGCGTTCTCCCAGAATTGCAAGTCGATGAAGTGCCGCAAGTAGTAGGGCCTCATGACTGTGAGCGTGATTTCCTGCTCGATGTCGTGCTCGTTCGCCAGCCGATGATAGTGATGATCGAACACGCGCGCGACCAGCGCCCGCAGTTCACGGTTACTGACCGTCTGCAAACCAACGGACTTTAGCGTTTCATACGCCGCCGAGCTGAGGTTGGCACGCCGTAGGCCGTAGACAGAGCCGAACAGTCGATCCAGGTCTGGCGTGTAGGTTGGCGGTTCCTCGAGCAGGCCCAGGAGAGACTCCATAAGGCCGACCGCGCGCCGGGTCTCCTCCAGCTTGGACTCCAGCGCTGCAAGGTCCGTAACCAGGGCCGCCTGGACTTCTCGGAGCATGGCAATTTCCTGCTGCCGGTCGAGCCGCCGATCGTTCCAGTCAGAAATGGCGAGGGCGATCAGGATACCGACGACGATCAGCAGCACCTCGCCGATGGCATAGCGCCAATTGATCGCCCGGACGATTCTGGAAGTCCGCATAAAGAAAGCCCTCTCAGGAAGTATAGATCAGCCTGAGAGGGTTCGGACTTCAGCTAAGGGGGCGCTGAGTATTAACCCGCCTTCAGAAATTGCTCCTCTTCCGTGGAGCCGGAGAGGGCCGAGAGCGAGGATTGGCCGCCACCGATGACCTGCGTCAACGTGTCGAAATAGCCGGTTCCCACTTCGCGCTGGTGCTTGGTCGCGGTGTAGCCAACACTTTCCGCAGCAAATTCGGCTTCCTGCAATTCCACGTAGGCCGCCATCTGGCGATCGCGATAGCCGCTTGCCAGCGAGTGCATGCTGTAGTTGAGCGCATGGAAGCCGGCCAGGGTGATGAACTGGAACTTGTAGCCCATCGCGCCCAGTTCGCGCTGGAATTTGGCAATCGTGATGTCGTCGAGGTTGGCCTTCCAGTTAAACGAGGGAGAGCAGTTGTAGGCCAGCAACTTGCCCGGGTAGCGCGCGTGAATGGCCTCGGCAAAACGGCGCGCCTGTTCGAGATCCGGCTTGCCGGTCTCACACCAGATCAGGTCTGCCCAGGGCGCATAGGCCAGGCCGCGTGAAATGGCCTGATCGAGTCCGGCGCGGGTCTTGAAGAAGCCCTCGACGGTGCGCTCGCCGGTAATGAACTCATGGTCGTACTCATCTACGTCCGAGGTGATCAGGCCGGCAGCCTGGGCGTCAGTGCGCGCGACCAGGACGGTCGGCACATCCATGATGTCGGCGGCCAGTCGGGCCGCGATCAGTTTCTGCACCGCCTCCTGGGTGGGGACCAGAACCTTGCCGCCCATGTGCCCGCATTTCTTGGCGGAAGCCAGCTGGTCCTCGAAATGCACGCCGGCAGCGCCCGCTTCGATCATCCCTTTCATCAGTTCGAAGGCATTAAGCACGCCGCCGAATCCGGCTTCGGCGTCCGCGACGATGGGCTGCATCCAGTCGACACTGTCGTCCCCTTCGGCATGGTGAAGCTGGTCGGCGCGCAGCAGTGTCTTGTTGATGCGCCGCACCACGCTGGGCACAGAATCAGCGGGGTAAAGCGACTGGTCCGGATACATTTCCCCGGCGAGGTTGGCATCGGCAGCGACCTGCCAGCCGGACAGATAGATCGCCTTCAGCCCGGCTTTGACCTGCTGCATGGCCTGATTGCCCGTGAGCGCCCCAAGGGCATTCACGAACGGCTCGGTCTGCAGGGTGCGCCAGAGTTTTTCAGCCCCCAGACGGGCCAGGCTGTATTCGACCCGCACCGTTCCGCGTAGACGGCAAACCTCGTCAGCGGCGTATCCTCGTTGGACGCCATGCCAGCGCGGGTTTTGCTGCCATTCGGATTCAATACGCTGCGCTTCAGACTTCGTTTTCATGCGGGTACCTCCTGTATCGAGCCGTGTGCGCCAGCATGTTCCCGAACACGAGCTTTGACAAATCAAATGTTTCAATCTTTATTATTCGTATTATTTATAATAGGCTCTTTAAAACAGCCATGGCGCGGATGAGCAAGCAGTCACAGCGGTTTTATTACAAGGGGAACCAGGCCAAGCAGTTGCGGGCCTTCTGCGCCGTGGCACGCACCGGCAAGATGACGGATGCGGCCGAGCAGCTTTACCTCAGTCAACCGGCGGTGAGCCTGCAGATCCGGGCCCTGGAAGAAGAGCTCGACACTGTACTGTTTGAGCGTCACGGCCCGCGCATCAGCCTGACGCGCGAAGGCCAGGCCCTTTATGAAATGGCCCAACCCGTGGTTGAGGGCCTGGACTCGCTCTACAGCCGTTTCGACCGACAGGTGAAGGGCGATCTGGAATCCGGTGAAGTCGTCATCGCGGCCGGGGAATCCACCATCATCTACCTGTTGCCGCCGCTGGTCCGCCAATTTCGCGAACGCCATCCCAACATCCACGTCCAGCTCCGAAATGTCACCGGCCGTGACGGCCTGGCGATGATCCGGGAGGACGAGGTCGACTTCGCCATCGGCTCCATGCTCGACGTACCCAGCGATATCAGCTATCAGCCGGTTTACTCTTACGATCCGGCGCTGATCATGCCGCTCGGGCACGCGCTGGTCGATCGCCAGGATGTCGGGCTGGAAGACATCGCGCCCTATGGGCTGATCCTCCCGCCCCGGCGCCTGACGACCTGGCGCATGGTCGACCGGGTTTTCCAGCAACATGGGGTGGCGTTCAACGTGGCGCTGGAAGTCGGCGGCTGGGAGGTGATCAAGCGCTACGTCGAGCTGGATTTCGGGGTCTCGATCGTGACCGGGATTTGCCTGCGCGAGGGCGACCATCTGGTGGCGAAGAACATGGGCGCCTATTTTCCTAAACGCAGTTATGGCGTGGTCATGCGGCGCGGCAAGTACCTGACCCCCCAGGCCCAGGCGTTTCTTGAAGCCTGCGAGGATTTTTCCATGCCGGACAGCGCCTGGCGCTCGGGACACTCCGAACGCTGACTCCCCTCAATGCCATTTGCCGCCGGGCAAGCGGTCAGAGTAAAGTGCCAGAGTCGCTGATCGGGTCGCTGCCTGCGCCGCGACTCTGGCACTTAACTCTGGCC